>JBBQSH010000006.1:0-47668 GCA_038214015.1 Ignavibacteriales bacterium
AAGGCAAGCAGAAGTATTAAAGTTTTCATAACTCTCTCCTGGAATAATTATTAAAATTAAGTCCATTATTATGCCAGAGAGATGAAAATAAAAAAGGGAGTAGAAGCTCCCTTAGAATTTTTAATAAGATATTAACTAAACGTGAACTTCAACTTCGTTTGCGTGAGCATCCATAACTTTTTTAAGTGCTTGTTCAAGATCAGCAATAAGATCATTTACACTTTCTATTCCAACAGAGATACGAACTAAGCCGTCAGTAATTCCGCCGGCTAATCTTGCTTCTTTGCCCATAGAAAAATGTGTCATACTTGCAGGATGCTGAATCAAGCTTTCGACTCCCCCTAAGCTTACAGCAAGCTGAAAAAGTTTAACCGAGTTCATCATCAATCTTCCTGCTTCAATGCCACCTTTTAATTCGATGGTTATCATTCCGCCCGGACCTTTGTGCTGCTTCAATCCAACTTGATAGTGAGGATGAGATTTTAATCCAGGATAACGAATTGATTCAATCATTGGATGTTTCTCTAACCACTCAGCAATTATTTGTGCACTTTCACAATGCTTTTCCATTCTAAGAGCAAGAGTCTTTAATCCGCGATGTACTAAGAATGAATTGAAAGGATCAATTACTCCGCCAATTTGATTTAGTGTTTTGCGGAAGTGCAAATAAGTTGATTCATCATTTACAACTATGATTCCACCAACAACATCTGCATGACCATTTAAAAATTTTGTTAAGCTATGCATCACAACATCAGCACCAAGTGCAATTGGATTTTGTAATGCAGGGCTCATAAAAGTATTATCAACAACAACAGAAGCTCCTGCTTTATGGGCAATCTTTGAAACTTCTTCAAGATCTGTAATACAAAGAGTTGGATTACCCGGAGTTTCTATATAAACAACTTTTGTATTTGGTTTGATCGCATTTTTAACTTCATCCAGATTTGATGTGTTTACAAAAGATGTTTCAACACCAAACTTTTTCATAATTGTGTTTAGTAAAGTGGTTGTTGGTCCATAAACAGCAGAAGAACAAACAACGTGATCACCAGCTTGAGTAAGTGCTGCAAATATTGTATGAACTGCAGCCATTCCGCTTCCGCAGCCGAGAGCTTTGTGACCGCCTTCAAGTTCTGCAACTGCATTTTCCATCGCTTCAACTGTTGGATTAAGCATACGTGTATAAATGTAACCTTTTTCTTCACCTGCAAATAGCGAAGCGCCGTGTTGTGCGGTTTTAAATTTGAATGTTGATGTTTGATAGATTGGTGGAACAACTGAACCGTATTCATATTCATCAATACCTGAATGAACACATTTTGTTTCAAAATCTATTTTGGAATGATTAATCATGATGTTTTTTCCCGTTAAAGAATTATGTAAAAAATTTATTACTCAAAATTAGGAAAAATTTATGAAAGGTGTGGAATGGACTTTTGTCCATTCCATAGAAGGTGAACGGAAATTTATTGTTTAACAAACTTATACGCTTGATAATCAATAAAATCATCAACATACAAATCGAATGAAACTACTTTTCCGTTCTCGATTTCAAAAGGAAATACTTTTATTCCATAAGTTGGGTCTGAGTAAGTGCAAAGAAATCTATTGTTGCCTATATATTCAAGTTTGCCAAGAATTTTTGCATGATGCTGCAATTTCATCTCAAGATAATTTTCTTTTAACGATATATCGGCATAACCATAAACCTCATGTTCATATCTACCAGTAAAATTTGAAAGACTAATTTCTGGCTTGATATTCATTGAGACGGAGTCTCTCCAAACAGCACGTTGCTCATTACTTTCTTCAATCTGCTTCAAGGTACGTTTAAAAGTAAAATCGTCGTAATTTCTGTACGGCAAACCGAGATATGCGTCAACGATTTCCCATTTTAACATTTGGAAGAATCCATTTTGATCAGTGTTTGTTAAAACAACAACACCAAGATTTTCTTCCGGCAGTAGTGTTACAGAAGTAACAAATCCATTTACACCACCTGTATGAGATACAATTTCTGTCCCTTCATAATCCATAAGACCCCAGCCTAAGCCATAAAGATTAAAATGTCCTTCATTAAATGGATGTCTTACTCTACCTTGAATACTTTGCGGTTGTCTTGTGCGCTGTAAAACTTTAAAGGGTATCACAACACGTTCATCAAATTTTCCGCTATCAAGTTGTGCAATTAACCAGTGGCTTAATTCATTTATTGAAGAGCCCATGCTTCCACACGGAGCCAGGTTATCAATATTTTCAAAAGGAAGAACTGACATTTTACCGTTAACAAATGTATGAGGTTTAGCAATGTTTTTAGATTTTGCGTAATCATTTGAAAGCGCTGTAGTTCGATTCATATCTAATGGAAGAAATATTTTTTCTTTTAGATAATCTTCCCATTTCAAACCTGATACTTTTTCAATTATTTTTCCTGCAACAGCATAGCCAGCATTAGTGTATCCATATTTAGTTCTGAAATCATATTTTGGTGTGATCTTACCGAACTTTTCAATTACCTCATCAGCAGTTAAATCAGAAGTCCAGTAAATAAAATCACCTTGAAAAGTTTGGAGTCCCATTCGGTGAGTAACTAAATCAATAATATTTAATTCTTTTGTTATCCAGGGATCGCTCATCTTAAAGTCAGGAAAATATTTTATCACCTTATCATCAAGGTTTAGTTTACCATCGTTTTCTAATAATGCAAGTGCTGTTCCGGTAAATGCTTTTGTGTTTGATCCAATCATAAATAAAGTATGTTCATCAACTTTATCATTTGTTCCAAGTTCTTTAACCCCATAACCTTTTGCAACAATAATTTTCCCATCTTTAACTACTAAAACTGCTGCGCCAGGAATTTGCCATCGCTCAAGTCCGCGATTAACATAAACATCAAGACTATCTGTAATGAAAGATGGAATTTCTTGAGCAAAAAGAGTGAGATTTGAGATAAGAATAAAAAGTAAAACAGAAATAAATTTTTTCATAAATATTCCGTTAAGATTGATATGTAAAACTAAGAAAAATATTAGAAGGCAACCTTCCATTTATCATAAATTTTAAACGACTTTCAAATCCATTTTAGTGTTCAAATTCCTTATATTTCCACCTAAAAATCTGTAAAACATTAATTCGGTTATAAACGTGGCTAAAGAAAAAATACTTGTTACATCTGCACTGCCTTATGCAAACGGGCCAATCCATTTGGGGCATCTTAGTGGTGCATATCTTCCTGCAGATATCTACGTTCGGTACAAAAGACTTAATGGTGATGATGTAATTTACATCTGCGGCTCTGATGAACACGGCGTTCCGATTACTATAAGTGCAGATAAAGAAAAAGTTTCACCTCAAGTAATCATAGATCGATTTCACGAAGCAAATAAAAAAGCCTTTACAAGATTTGGAATGAGTTTCGATAATTACTCGCGAACAAGTATTCCAATTCATCACGAAACTGCTAAAGAATTCTTTTTAGAATTTTACAATCGTGGATTATTTGTTGAGAAAAAATCACTTCAGTTTTTTGATGATAAAGCAAATATGTTTTTACCAGATCGTTATGTTGAAGGAACTTGCCCTAAATGCGGAAATGAAGAAGCACGCAGCGATGAGTGCGAAAATTGCGGATCACTTTACGATCCTTCAGAATTAAAAAACCCCAAAAGTAAAATTTCTGGTGGAACACCAACGCTTAAAGAAACTACCCACTATTATTTTCCACTTGGTAAATATCAACCTGCTTTAGAAAAATATGTTGATGAAATGAATTCACAGTATGGATGGAAAGATAATGTGCTTCAGTATTGCCGAGGTTGGTTTAAGGATGGATTAAAAGATCGTGCAATAACTCGTGATCTTGATTGGGGCATAAAAGTTCCAGTTGACTCTGCTGTTGGTAAAGTTATTTACGTTTGGTTTGAAGCTGTGCTTGGATACATCTCATCTACAAAAGAATTATCTCAAATAAAAAATCAGCCCGATCTCTGGAAAAATTATTGGCAGGATCCAAAAACAAAATACATCGCGTTTATTGGAAAAGATAATGTGGTTTTTCATACGATAATCTTTCCAGCAATTCTTATGGCTTGGAATGAAGGTGGAAAAGACCCCGAAAGAATCGGGGCAAGCCAATTCTGTTTACCACAGAATGTTCCAGCAAATGAGTTTTTGAATTTTGAAGGAAAGAAATTTTCCAAAAGTAGAAATTGGGGAATTGATGTTGATGAATTTTTAGATTTGTTTGCACCTGATTTACTTCGTTATACTCTTGCGGCAAACTTACCAGAAACTCGCGATACAGATTTTTACTGGAAAGAATTTCAGCTAAGAAACAACAGCGAGCTAGCAGATATTCTCGGCAATTTTATCAATCGTACTTTTACATTTGTGTTTAAGCATTTCGATGGAAAAGTTCCTGCGCTTGGTAAGCTCGAAAAGATCGATGAAGAGATGCTGAAAGAAATTTCAGAATACCCACAAAGAGTTGCTGATCTTTTTGAAAAATATAAAATCCGTGATGGCGTAAATGAAATTATGAATCTCGCCCGGGATGGCAATAAATATTTTAACGATACTGAGCCTTGGAAGACAGTTAAATCTGATAAAGAAAGATGCGGCACAACTTTAAATATTTGTCTCCAAAATATTTATGCGCTTGCAGAGTTATTTTCTCCGGTTCTTCCTTTTTCAACAGAAAAATTATTTATGATGTTAAATTCAAAACCTGTTGATTGGAAGGATTGCGGTAAATCTCAATTAAAAGAAGGACATCAATTGAATCAAAGTGAAATACTCTTTCCAAAAATTGAAGATGAAAAAATAGAAGCCCAGGTAAACAAACTTCCGAAATCAGAACCGGAAAAAGAAAAAGTTGAATTGATTACTTACGAAGATTTTATGAAACTCCAACTTCGTACTGCAGAAGTAATTGAAGCAGAAAAAGTTGCAAAGAGTGAAAAACTTTTAAAATTAAAAGTTAAATTAGATAATGAAGAAAGACAGGTTATTGCCGGTATTGCCAAAAGTTACGAACCAGAAAATTTGATAGGTAAAAAAGTTGTAATTGTTTCGAATTTGCAGCCAGCAAAGCTAATGGGATTAGAATCAAAAGGTATGATCTTGGCTGTTGAAACCAAAGATGGTTCTTTGGAAGTTCTCAATGTCTCTGATTCAGTTAATAATGGAACTAGAGTTAAATAAAAATTATAGGAAGATTGATGAAAAGATTTATTCTTGCATTCGTTTGCTTTGGATTTATTGGTGTTTTTGCACAAAACCCGCTTGAAAAAATTTCTCCAAAACTACTGCAGAAAATGCAATCGGATTCACAGACAGATAAATACTTAATCTGGGTTTACTTTACAGATAAGGGAAACAACCTAGAAAGTTATTATTCAAATCCACAAGCAGTAGTTAGTAAAAAATCTTTAGAGCGAAGAGCAAAAGTTTTAAGCGAATCAGATCTAATTGATTTCGCAGATCTTCCTGTTAATCAATCCTACGTTAGCCTGCTAAATCAAAATGGATTTGAACTAAAACAAAAATCTAAATGGTTTAATGCTGCTAGCGGATACGCGACTCTAAATCAAATAAATCAAATTGCTCAAATCCCATTTGTAAGATCGTTAGATGTTGTTGGAACATATGCGACTCGGGTAGACGACATTGAATTTCAGCAAGTAGAAAAATCTATTGATAATCTTTTAAAACCAGAAGGTGTTCATTCCTTAAACTACGGTAATTCATTCACTCAATTAAATCAAATAAATGTTCCTGCAGTTCACGATTCAGGATTCAATGGTGCAGGCATTACAATCTGTGTTATGGACGCAGGGTTTTCAAATTTAACTCACGAGGCTTTCTCAAGTATGAATATTGCTGCTATGTACGATTTTGTTGCCGGCAGTCCGATTATGGGTGGTCACTCACATGGTACAGCAACTCTTTCACTCATCGGTGGATTTAAAGAAGGTCAATTAATTGGACCTGCTTATGGTGCAACATTTTTATTGGCGAGAACTGAAAATGATCCCGGCAGTGAAACACCGCAGGAAGAAGATAACTGGATTGCCGCAATGGAATGGGCAGACAGCATTGGTGTTGATGTAACCTCAACTTCGCTAGGATATTTAACTTTCGATCCACCTTTTACTAGTTATACCTGGGAAGATATGGATGGAAACACTGCCGCAATTACTATTGCTGCAGATTATGCTGTTAGCCTCGGAATAACAGTAGTTAATTCTGCTGGAAATAGTGGTTACAATTCCAGCCATAATACATTAGGTGCTCCTGCTGACGGTGATAGTGTTATTACTATCGGAGCGGTTAGCAGTGGTGGTACAAGAGCATATTTTAGCAGTGTGGGCCCTACTGTAGATGGAAGAATAAAACCGGACTTAATGGCAATGGGTGAGTATAATTATTATGCACGCACAACTGGAAATTTGTATGGTAATGGTGATGGTACATCATTTAGCTGTCCTTTAGTAGCAGGTGTTTGCGCGCTTATTTTACAAAAAAATTCCAATCTTACACCGATGGAAGTTTTACAAGTACTCAGATCAACCGCAACGCAAAGTAACAATCCTGATAATTTAAATGGTTGGGGAATAATCAATGCTCTAAGTGCAATGGATCTTGTTACAATTCCGGTTGAGCTTACATTATTTAGTGGTAATTATGAAGATGGCGTGGTTAATCTAAAATGGATAACTGCAACAGAAACTAATAATTTTGGATTTGAAATTGAACGACGAAACGATTATTCAGCTTATGAATCAATTGGTTTTGTAAATGGTAATGGTACCAGTACAAACAGAGTTACGTATAATTTTGTTGATGAAAATTTATCGGCTAACAGATATTACTATCGACTTAAACAAATTGATTTAGATGGGTCATTTGAGTACTCAAATGAAATTGAGGTAAAAATTGAAGGTTTAACAGACTTTCAGCTTTATCAGAATTATCCAAATCCGTTCAATCCATCAACAAAAATTAAATACTATATTCCTCAGAATAGTTTTGTTAAGATAACATTACACGATATTTTAGGAAGTGAAATAAGAACGTTAGTTAGTGAAAACGTTCAGCCGGGGAATTATGAAATTACACTAGATGGTTCTGATCTATCGAGCGGAATGTATTTTGTTAGATTGAGTTCAGAGAATATTCAGAGAACTTTAAAGATCTCTTTGATTAAGTAGTTTTTTAGGCTGATACATCAGAAAATTTGATATATCAGCCTTAAATTACCTTGATTTTCTAACCCTTATTCATAAAATTTACGGTCAATTTTTAATAATTATACAGGAGATAATGATGTCTTTACGGATTCCTTTTTTATTTACAGCCTTCTTAGGATTTCTCTTTGTTGCATGTTCCCCTGAACATTCAAAAATTGTAATTGCTGAGTTCAATTCTGAAAAAATTACAATGGAAGAGTTTGAAAAAGCTTATTCTAAAAATGTAGGTGGATTAGAAGCAGCAGCAAGTGATAGTTTTGAAAATTACAAGAATTTTGCTGATCTGTACACTAACTTCAAGATGAAATTAGATGATGCAAAAGTTCGCGGTTACCAAAATGATCCTGCACTCAATGATGAATTAACTGATTATAAAAAGAAAGTTGGATCATCTTATATCCTTGAAAAATACCTTGTAGAGCCTAACATTAAAGACTGGTATGAAAAAAGAAAAACAGAAATTCGTGCAAGCCATCTTATGATAAGAGTTGATTCTACTGGAGAGGCTGCTGCTGCAAAGTATGCTCAATCTCTGCTTGATAGTATTAAAAGTGGTGCAAAGTTTGAAGATATGGTTTTAAGACATTCTCAAGATCAATTTTCAAAAGTTAAAGGCGGTGATATTTTTTATTTTACTGCTGGTCAACTTCCGTTTGAGTTTGAAGATGCATCTTATAAAACAGCTAAAGACAGCGTTTACCAAGAAGTTGTAAAGACAAGATTCGGGTTTCACATAATAAAAGTAACTGATAGAAAACCTCGCGTTCCTAAAATAAAAGCAAGTCATATACTGATCAGTTATATGAATCCGGCGGGTGTGGCTGATACTGCTGCTGCTGAACTTACAATGGATAGCGTATTAACTGAATTAAAAGCAGGTAAAGATTTTTCAGAAGTAGCGAAAAGATTTTCAGATGATACAGGAACACAAACTAATGGCGGTGATCTTGGTTTCTTTGAAAGAAGAATGATGGTTCAGGAATTTGATGAAGCAGCGTTTAATTTAGAAATTGGACAGGTTTCTGATGTTGTTAGAACAAATTTTGGATTGCACGTTATTAAAGTAACCGAAAAAGAAGCATATCCAACTTTTGAGGCTGACAGAGAAAACCTTAAAAATTTATTAAAACGTTCTCGCTATAATGATTTGTATGCTGAATTAATTGATAGTTATAAAAAAGAGTTTAACTATAGTGTAAATGAAAATTCACTTCAGCAGATGATTGGTTATAATGATTCTACAGTTATTGGCGGTGAGATGAAGGGACTATCGGAAATTGGTGGTAACACAGTTTTTAGTTTTGCAAATCATACCGAAACTGTTAATGATTTCTACTCTAAAATAAAATCTGATACAGAATTTAGCGGTAAAAAATTTACTCCCGATATTCTTAATAAAGGTGTAAAAAAATTAAGTGAGCAATTACTGCTTGAAGAAAAAGCATTATCACTTGAGAAAACAGATGTTCAATTTGCAGATTTAATGAAAGATTATCAGAACGGAATTTTTATATTCAAACTTCAGGAAGAAGAAGTCTGGAATAAAGTAACAGTGGATAGCGTTAAGCTTTATGATTTCTATCAGAAGAGCATACAAAAATATTCTTGGCCCGATAGAGTTGGATATACAGAAATCTATGCAAAAAAAGATTCTGTTATAAAGAGTTATTATAGCTTGCTTAAAAGTGGAGAAAATTTCGATTCATTAGCTTCTAAAACGGAACGATCACAAGTTAAAGACAAGAATGGCAAATACGATTTGCAGGCAGTTGGCTCAACTGAGTTTTCTAAAATTGTAAACGACTTAACTAATATTGATGATTATACTGAACCTGTTCCTAATCCAGGCGGTTTTTCAATTTTAAGATTAGATGTTAGAGACTCTGCAAGATTAAAAACCTTCGAAGAAGCTAAAGCAGAAGTTTCTGGTCAATATCAGGAGTATGAAAGTAAAAGACTTGAAAATGAATATATCGATTCGTTAAAGAAAAAGTATTCACCCGTTATTTATTATGATGAATTGCGAAACGCATTTAAACAAAACGCTGACTAATATACTTTTTCTTTTTGGAGTTCTAGTTTTTGCAGCATGTTCTGAAGAACAAAAAAAGGATGATTTTGTTGCTCGCGTTAATGAATCTTATCTAACCAGGGAAGATTTTACTTCCCTGGCAGATACTGCAAACCTTAATTCCGCACAGAAGGAACAACTGATTAAAAATTGGATATACCAGGAAGTTTTATTTCAGGCAGCTGAAAAGGAGGGTATAACCAAGCGGAAAGATTATTTGAACATCGTTAATAAATCATCAAATGAGTTAGCTGCTGCGATGCTAATTGATGATTATGTGTCTAACGAAAAAATTTATTACACTGATGAAGATCTTATCAACTATTATGAATCCAACAAAAATTATTTTCGCTTAAACACCGATTCATATCTGATAAACAAAGTTACTTTTAATAATGAAGATAATGCTATAAAGTTCAGATCACTGGCATTAGACAGCGAGTGGAAAAAAGCGTTAAGTGCCTTTATAAATGATTCATCATTGGTACTAAATGCCATCTCTGATTTAGTGGAGGAAAATAATTTATATCCTGTGCAGTTATCCAGAATCATAAAAGATTTTTACCCTGAAGAAATTAGCATTGTAATTACAAATAAACCTGGATATTATTCCATAGTTCAATTGTTAAATAAATTAGGCAAAGAATCTGTACCGCCATTTGAAATTATAAAAACAAAAGTAGAAAAAAGATTTTTAGCTGAAAAGAAAAAAGAGTTGGTGGAGGAGTATCTTAAAAATCTATATTCCCAAAATGAAATTGAGATAAAAAAATGAAAATAAAAATTGCTGTACTTATTTTATTGATTGCATCTATAATATCGGCTCAACAGACACTTGATAAAATAGTTGCTGTAGTTGATAATGAGATCATTCTGCAAAGTGAACTTGATTTTCAAGTTGGAATATTTGCTTCTCAAAGACAGATTGATCCAACTACACCCGGATTGAAAGAGCAATTGCTAAAAACGATGATTGAGGAAAAACTTATTTATGCCCAGGCTGATCTTGATTCGATTACAGTTACCGAGGATGAAATAAATCAGAGGATAGAATACCAAATAAACTCTTTTACCCAGCAGTATGGTTCTATTGCTAACATAGAAAAAATATATGGAATGAGCATCGATAGAATTAAAAGAGAATTGAGGGATGAGGTTCGTAAAAGTCTTATGTCTCAGAGATTGCAGGAAAAAAATTTTGGCAAAGTTCAGGCGACAAGAAGAGAAGTTGAAGATTTTTTTGAAACCTATAAAGACAGTATCGGTAATATTCCAGAAAAGGTAAAAATCTTTCATATCTTCCAAAATCCGAAAGCAAGCGAAAAATTAAAAAAGAAATTTTATGATAAAGCCGTTGCACTTTTAGATTCCATCAAAGCAGGTAAAGATTTTTCTGAGCTTGCAAAAAAATATTCTGATGATCCCGGAAGTGCTGCACAGGGCGGTGATCTTGGTTTTGTAAAAAAAGGAGTTTTCTATCCGGAGTTTGAAGAAACAGCATTTAAATTAAATGTTAATGAATTATCTGGTGTGGTTGAATCACCAGTTGGATTTCATATCATACAACTATTGGAAAAACGCGGTGAGTCTATTAACACACGACATATATTAGTAAAGATAAAGGCTGATGAAGATGCTGATCTGAAGACAATTGATTTTCTGTCTGCAATAAGAGATAGTCTCCAAAAAGGAGTCGGTACATTTCAAGAGTACGCTAAAAAATATAGTGAGGATAAAGAGACTGCCCCATTTGGAGGTGAATTAGGTGAATTTTATATCAGTCAGTTAGATAAAGCTTTATTAGATGCTGTCGGTAAACTGAAGCAAGGGGATATTGGTTTTCCTAGAAGATTAGAATATGCACCCGGCACTTATGGTTATCATATTGTTTGGCTTCAATCAAGAATTCCGCAGCATAAAGCAAGTTTAACTGACGATTATGCAGAAGTAAAAAAACTTGCAGATGAAAACAAGAAACAAAAAGAATATGAAAAATGGATCGCAACAATTAAAAGTAAAATTTATTGGGAAGTAAGAATTTAATTTTATAGGATATTAAGTGAGCAAATTGAGTCCAGATAATAATGATGTTCAATTGGTTGAACAGTTAAATAAAAAAGTATCGGAAATAAAATCTGAAATAGCCAAGGTAATTGTTGGACAAGATGAGATTATTAATCAATTAATTATTTCACTTTTATCCCGTGGCCATTGTTTGTTAGTTGGTGTTCCGGGTTTGGCTAAAACACTTCTGATAAAAACCCTTGCAGAGGTTATGGATTTGGAGTTTAACCGAATTCAGTTTACACCTGATCTTATGCCAAGCGATATTACTGGAACCGAAATTCTTGAAGAAGATCTTGCAACAAAAAAAAGAAACTTTAGATTTATATCTGGCCCAATTTTCGCAAATATTATTCTTGCTGATGAGATTAACAGAACTCCTCCAAAAACACAAGCAGCTTTGTTAGAAGCGATGCAGGAGCATAAGGTAACCGCTGCTGGTCAAACCTATCAATTACCAGAACCATTTTTTGTTCTTGCAACTCAAAATCCTATTGAACAAGAGGGAACGTACCCGCTTCCGGAAGCTCAGTTGGATAGATTTATGTTTAATCTTTGGTTAGAGTATCCTTCAGTTGAAGAAGAAATAAAAGTTGTGCAGACAACAACAAGTGAGTATAAACCAATTTTAAATAAAGTTGTTTCATCTGATGAATTAATTGTATTCCAGGATCTTGTTAGAAAAGTGCCTGTCGCACCAAATGTAATTGAGTTTGCTGTTAAAGTATCTAATATGACAAGACCAATAAATGGAAATGCTCCAAAGTATGTTAAAGATTGGGTTACCTGGGGAGCTGGTCCCAGAGCATCGCAGTATTTAGTTATGGCGGCAAAAACTCGTTCAATTATTCAGGGAAGATTTACACCAAATATTGATGATATAAAAGCATCAATGCTTCCTGTTTTACGGCATAGAATTATAACAAATTTTAGTGCTGAAGCTGAGGGAATTTCTTCTATTGACGTGATAAAGAGAGTTGAAACTGAAGCTTGATAAAAGTTAATCTATAATTTGGCGATCGAATAGTTTTTATAAGCAAAATAAATTTCAGTGGCAGCAGTTTTTACAACAGTTGCTGTTGGAACCGCTAACAACATCCCAAGTAGTCCAAACAATTTACTACCGATAATGATTAGTAGTATAATTATTATCGGATGCATATCTACACTTTTAGAAAAAACATAAGGTTGTACAAACCCATTATCTAAAGTGTAAGTCAATCCAACTATGGTCATAATTAATGGAACCTGAGATAAATCACCTGTTTGCATGATTGAAAGAACAATTGCAGGTACACCGCCGATTATTGGACCAAGATATGGAACTAAATGCCCGATGCCAGCAATAACACCTAATGGAAGAGCGTTTGGCAATCCAATAAAATAAAATCCAAAACCTATTGCAGCACCAACAAACATTGCATCAAAAATCCAACCTCTAACAAATCTGCCAAGTTGAAGGCTTACTCTTTTTAAAATCCAATAAGACATTTCAAAATATTTATTAGGAACGATGTGAATTAATCCTTTTTGTATAACTGCGCTGTCTTTGAGAAGATAAAATGTAATGAAAGGAACAATTACTAAAAAAGCAGCAACGGAAACAATACCACTAACATATTGTGTTATATGATTTATTGCATCATTAAATGATGTTGAAATAATTCCTTGCACTTTCAGTGAAAGTTCACCCTTATGAAACAGAGGAAAGACGCTTAGAATCTTTTTTTCTAAATCGTTAAGTTCATCGTTTAACGAAAAATATTTTAACGATGCTAATACCTGATCCATTTGAAAGAGAAATTTGGGAATTACAAAAGAAAGACCAAGATAAAACAGAAATCCAAAAACAGTAAAAACAATTAAAGTAGAAATTGTTCTTGAAAAACCTTGTCCCTCAAAAGTTCTAACAAATGGTGCAAAGATGAAACCCAGAAGAACAGAAACTGCAATTAATACTAAAACATTAACGAGTAAAAACGAAAAATAAAAGAGTAACCCAACTCCCAACAATAAAAGAAAAATCCGTGTATTTTTTTTATTTAATAAATCCATAATAAAATTAGCTTACTGCTTCAATTCTTTTAACCGCAGGAACCTCTCGCATAATTGCTCTCTCTATTCCCGCTCTTAGTGTCATAATTGATAACGGACAAATTTCGCAAGCCCCAAGCAGCCTTACTTTTACAATTCCATCTTCTGTGACATCAACTAATTCAACATCACCATTATCAGCCTGTAAATATGGCCTAATGTTATTTAGCGCTTTTTGTACTTCGTTTTTCATTTCAAGTGATAGTTATTGTATTATAAGTTAGAATTGCAAAACTGTCATTCCCACGAAAGTGGGAATCTATTTAGCATCATAGAATCTGGATTCCCGTTTTCACGGGAATGACACATAAATCTTGACTTATGAAACAGCCTCATTATCATTTAGTAAATATCGTTGGAAAAAATAATTAAATCAAAATTAATCTTCATCACCAAGAAGAATTTCTATTTTATCAGCGGCATTTGAGTTTCTAATATTAACCTGATCAGTAAGCTTTCTTGAAATATCCATCAGGATTTTTGTCTCGTTGGCATCAGGAATTCCAAAAACCATTGGTATGCCATTATCTCCACCTTGTCTGATTCTTGGATCGATAGGAATACCGCCCAGCAAAGTTGTGTTTAATTCTTTGCAAATTTTTTCTCCACCACCGGAGCCAAAAATATCATATTTATTTCCGGTATCCGGTGCGATGAAGTAACTCATATTTTCTACTACACCAAGAATTGGAACATTTACTCTTTCAAACATCTTAAGTGCTTTGCGTGCATCGATCAAAGAAACTTCTTGCGGGGTGGTTACAATTACAGCACCGGTTAACGGAATGGTTTGAACTAAAGTTAATTGTATATCACCGGTACCGGGGGGTAAATCAAAAATCAAATAATCAAGTTCACCCCAATCAACATCAGTCATAAACTGTTTAATAGCACCACTTGCCATTGGTCCACGCCAGATAATTGGATCTTTTTGATCAACAAGCAGACCGATAGACATAAATTTTATTCCGTAGTTTTCAAGTGGAATCATCTTTACAGAATTTTCTGCCTGATAAACTTTTGGTTTATCGTTTAATCCGAGCATCAATGGAATACTTGGTCCATAAATATCTGCATCAATTAAACCAACACTAGCTCCATCTTTTGCAAGTGCAACCGCAAGATTAACGGCAACTGTGCTTTTACCAACTCCGCCTTTACCGCTTGCAACCGCAATGGTATTTTTAACTCCCGGCAGTATTGCATCTTTTTTTGCATCTTTATGGGCAGATACTTTTGAAGATGATTTAGTAAGAATATCTAGATTAATGTTTTTTAAACCTGCAAAATCTTTTTTTAGTTGATTCACAATCAAACTCTTTGCGTCTTCGGAGTTTGTTGCGCTAAGCGTAATTTCTAAGGATAAATCTTCATTAGTGAATTCAAATTTTCTTATAGAATTTAGCGTAAGTGAACTTGTATTAATTTTATCGTTACTAATTTTTTTTAATGAATTTATAACAGTGCTTTTTGTGATCTCGAACATTTTACTATCCTGTTTCTTTCTAAATAAATTAAATGACATTTAATATTATTAAAACTTTTGATTGCTTGAACAAGTTCAATTTTATTTCAAATTACTTTTGCGTTCTAACGCCCATAGCCTTAAGAGTATGGTTCATTAACCATTCCTGGCTATTTATTTTTTTATTATTTTCTTTAACTTCGGGAAAAACATAGGACCCATCAGATTGAAGAATTCTTGATTTAACATTATCCTTTAAAGCAATTTTTAATAGGGTTTTCATTAGATCATCCTTAAGTCTTGGATTTTCAATTGGAAATGCAATCTCAACTCTTCTATCTAGATTTCTTTGCATCATATCTGCACTGCTTAAATAAATCGCTTCATTACCATCATTATAAAAATAAAATACTCTGCTGTGTTCAAGATACCTACCAACAATGCTGCGCACTTCAATGTTTTCACTAAGATCTTTTACACCGGGCACAAGGCTGCATACTCCTCTTATGATTAATTTAATTTCAACTCCTGAGTTAGACGCTTCGTATAAAGCGCAGATAATTGCAGGATCAACTAACGAATTTAATTTCATTATTATTTTAGCTTCTTTACCTGCAACTGCATTATCAATTTCTCTATTAATAAGTTCGATAAATTTTTCTCGCATATTAACCGGAGAAACAAATAACTTTTTATATTCTTTTTGTTTTGAATATCCCGTTAAGAAATTAAAAATATCTGAGACATCACTGCATATATCATCATCAGAAGTAAAGAAACCTAAATCTGTATATAGTTTTGCGGTTGTGGCGTTATAATTTCCAGTTGCAAGATGTACATATCTTTTAACGCCATCATACTCTTTTCTAACTACCAACGTCATTTTTGCATGTGTCTTTAATCCAACTAAACCATACACAACGTGTACACCAACTTTTTCGAGAGCACGCGCCCAATAAATGTTATTCTGTTCATCAAATCGTGCCTTTAATTCTACAAGCACCGCAACTTGCTTACCCATTTCTGCGGCTTCTATTAGGCATTTAACAATTGGTGAATCCGGACCAACTCTATATAGCGTTTGCTTAATGGCAAGTACATCGGGATCGAGTGCGGCTTTTTTTATAAAATCTATTATTGGTGAAAACGAGTGATAAGGATGATGAAGCAGAATATCTTTCTGCCTTATAATCGAAAAGAAATCTTCGTCCTCTTCAAATACTTTTGGAGTGATTGGATAAAATGGTTTTTCCTTTAGCTGATGAAGCGGTAGTTTGAATAAACCCATTACATCACTTAAACCTAATGGACCATCAGATACATGAACATCATCTTTTGTGATCTGAAGATTATCTATCAAAGTGTCTAACATAAAATCAGGCACAGGATGACCAACTTCTAATCTTACTACACTTCCAAATCTTCGCTGCTTTATATTTTCTTCAATCACACGTAACAAGTCATCAGCTTCATCTTCCTGAAGTTCGATATCGGTATCGCGCGTAATTCTAAATCTGTGTGCTTCAACTATTTCCATTCCAGGAAAAAGTAAATGCAGATTTGCCTTAATAAGATCCCCAAGCCAAATGAATGTTGCAGTAAAATCACCATTAACACCCAAAGATTTTTTTGGTTCAAGAATGTTATCAATCTGTAATAATCTTGGAAGAATACTTGGTACTTTTACTCTTGCAAAATGATTTTCACCATTTGGTTTTCTGATCAATATTGCTAGGCTTAAACTTAAATTTGAAATATATGGAAACGGTCTGCCTGGATCGAAGGCAAGTGGAGTGAGCACCGGATAAACTTCTTTTTTAAAATATTCAGTAAGTTTAACTTTATCATCTTCAGAGATATCATCAATGGAAAGCAATCTGATATTATGCTCTTTTAAGGTAGGAATAATATAATCGATCCAATAATTATCTAATTTTTTAAGAAGCGGTTTTAAAGCTTTTTCAATTTTTCTTAACTGATCAATTGGTGTTAATCCATCAATTGAAGGTTCTTCAACATTTGCAGCAATCTGTTCTTTTAATCCAGATATTCTAATCATATAAAATTCATCAAGATTAGAACAAAAAATTGAAATAAATTTAATTTTTTCTAAAAGCGGCAATTCTGGATTTAGTGCTTCGTCTAAAACGCGCTTGTTAAACTCAACCCAGCTTAAATCTCTGTTTATAAAATTTTCTGGTTTGCTGTATTTTTTTAGTAATTCTTTTACATTCATATAATTCATTTTCAATCGGGCACAAATATAAGCTATTTACAAAAGATTTGCCGTGGAAAAAACCTCTCATTTGAACAGAAAAAATAGAAAAGTGAGAAAAATCAAGTACAATTTTACCTGCTGGAACAGAAACGAGTAAAAATTTTAACAGAATTCTAAAATCAAATTCTGGTATTACTAGCTAAATTGGAATGGATAAAAGAACTATTATAGAAATGTTTGTTTAAGTTCTTTAAATTATGTCTGAAATTATATTAATAGTAGTAACCCCTTATTTTAATTTTATACCTTATGATTCTTGATTACTTTTTACTTGGCAGCGCTGTTCTAATACTTCTAAGTATTGTAATAGCCAAATTGTTTAACAATCTTGGTTTGCCTACACTTGTGTTATTCATTGCACTCGGTATGCTTGCCGGTTCTGAAGGAATTGGCGGAATTTATTTTGATGATGCACTTATCGCACAGAACATTGGAATTATAGCTCTCATATTTATTTTATTTTCGGGTGGATTGGATACTAACCTGCAGGATATTAAACCAATCAGATTTAAAGCTCTTAGTCTTGCTTCAATAGGTGTTATAATTTCAGCTTTTGTTTTTGGAATAATAGCATCATACTTATTAGATATCGAAATAATATACGGCTTACTTATTGGAGCAATCATTTCATCAACAGATGCAGCCGCAGTGTTTAATGTATTGCGCTCAAAAAATGTAAGTTTAAAGCGTAATCTAAAACCATTGCTTGAATTTGAGTCCGGCAGTAATGATCCGATGGCAATATTTTTAACTATTGGTATAATAGAACTTATAATAAATCCATATACAGGTTGGTTTGGTTTGCTAAAGCTGCTGGTATTTCAGTTTGGTTTTGGCAGCGTTGTTGGATTAAGTATGGGCAGATTAGTTGTGCTGGTAATGAATCGAATCAAATTTGATCACGAAGGAATATATCCTGTATTATTGCTTGGATTTGCTTGTATGATTTACGCTGCAACAAATCTGATAGGCGGCAGTGGATTTCTTGCGGTATATCTTACAGGTATTGCTGTTGGGAACAAAGATTTTGTTCAAAAGAAAAGTTTAGTAAGATTTTTTGATGGTCTTGCATGGTTAGGACAGATAAGTATGTTTCTTACATTAGGCTTATTGGTTTTTCCTTCACACCTTTTACCAATCGCAGGAATTGGAATTATTTTATCTGTGATTCTTATGTTTGTTGCAAGACCGATAGCCGTTTTTGTTAGTTTAGCATTTGCGAAAATGAGTGTTAAGGAAAAGGTATTTGTATCGTGGGTCGGGTTGCGTGGTGCAGTTCCGATTATTCTTGCAACGTTTCCACTTCTTGCCGGAGTAAAATATGCAGATTTAATATTCAGCGTAGTATTTTTCATTGTCTTAACATCTGCATTATTACAGGGATGGAGTTTGACTAATGTTGCAAAGTTATTAAAGCTTGATGCTCCGTATATAAAGAAAGTAAAATCGCCTATAGAATTTGAATCCAGACAGGGAGACGAAAATGATCTTTTTGATTTTTATGTAGCTGAAAACTCAAGCGTTATTGGCAAAACAGTTGTAGAAATTGGTTTGCCTAAAGAAAGTCTAATAGTGTTGATAAATCGTAATGAGCAATATGTTGTTCCAAGAGGTGGAACTATTATTGAGCAGGGTGATATTATTCTTGTGCTTACTAGTAAAAAAATAATAGATGAAATAAGAAGACTGCTTACCTGATCAGATAACAAATCGATTTTAAAATTTTATTTAGCTGTCACGGTCACGAGCCTGTCCGAATACTCCGAATTTGTCAACCTGAACTTGTTTCAGGTTCTTATTTTATTTCATACACGAAGTCAGAGATTCCGAAACAAGTTTGGAATGACTCTTTTGAGACAGCCTCATCCATTTTATTGTGAGTATTTTGGATTCCCATTATTAAATGATAAACCTGTAAAATTTTTTATTTACTTTTATATTTAAGATAACATCTTTACCAGGATGTCATCCTTTATGATATTCCGTATTCAGTTGGATCTGTTGATGTTTCTTCTTCATCATCAATTTACTTACTACGAATAAAACTCTGATCAAAGAAATTCATGATTCATAATATCTGATTATTTGTCCATACGAAAGGCAAGGACTTTAATAATACTCATCCAATTGCCAATTAAATGGATTTAATAGATTGTATTTTCTTAATCTAAACAAATCATCATCATTACGAATAATTTGTTCATAATAGTTTCTTTGTCAGATGGATTTATTTGATTGAGATAATTCATTTATTCTTCTAGCAACAGGTGTTTTAAATGCTCCGATAATTGTTGATAATGAATTTGTAATTGATGATCCTGCTGTTGTTCTGCACGGACATTATGCATCGTGTCCCAACAATAATCATTTATCTCTCCAACTTAATTTGGTTTTGTTAAAATGTAAACACTTTATCTGCATCAACTGACCATTGAGCAAGTTCACTCATATTACTTCTTTCGCATCCTTCCAAAAATTGAAATGCAGCAACTCCACGGGCATCAATACATCCACCGCAAAGTTTAACTTTACCGCCTTTATTGATAATAGCTTTTAACATTCGCTCTATGTTGTAATAACCTTGTGGTGTGTTTTGATTTATAAGTGCACCTGTTACAGAATCTGCCATTAAGAAAACATTTATTTCAACTTCGCTGTGTTCTTTCTGGATTGTCATTGCAAGACGGCATGCATTATAAAATTTTTCTGTTCCGTAAGGCGCATCGTTTATTAAGAAAAGTATTTTCATCATAATCCTTTAATTGTTTTAATAATAAAAAGAACCCCTTCTTCATCCTCCCCTTTACTAAAGGGGAGGAAAGAGGTGGGGTTTTACATCTCCAACTTAATCTGGTTTTGTTTGTTTTTGCCTTTTAGTTTTGCGGCTTTGAATGAATGTATCATTCAGATTTACTTTTTCTTCTTTGTTTTCTTTTCTGCAAGTAATGGTTTGGTGTACTTCTCGTAGAGTTCAAATAAAAACTCAATTCGCTTCGTTTCGTTTGGGAAAGGCTGAGGACGGTAACACAAATCTACTGCTTTATCTAATTCCTGATGTGCTTTTACTAATGCCGGCGGCATTGTAAGCGGATCGTATAAATCTGCAAGACTGCTGGTAGGAAAATCTTTTCTTGTATCTAAAACTTTTTGGGTTTTTTCTTCTACTGTTTTTATTTGTTTTTCTGTTGGATTTAATGGCCACGGAAAGTTGTTGTAAACAATATCGTTGGAATATCTAAATCTGCTTTCTAATCTTCCACACACCTGTTTAATCCAAGCCATATGCATTTCTGAAGTTAAAACTCCAAAATGATATTTAGTTGTTTTGGAAATTGAAAGACAACTATCGGCGACTATGTGATCTTTGCTGAAATAACCGATTGGAATGTACTTTCGATTTTCTGAGGAGTGTCTCGGAATAAGGATATAATTTGATTTGGGTTGTCTAATTTCTCCAAATAATGTTGGGTAAGCTGATAATTTCTTTGTTGCAACTCTATCACTATCTGATCGGTGATTTCTAACTGCCTCAATCCGCTCAACAACTTTTGACAGGCTTTTAATCTCAGTTGGATCAACATCGACTAACCATAAACACCATCTATTAATATTATTGATAAACTCTTTAGCTGATACAAATGGTTTAATATATTTTTTTGCTTCAGGATTTATCTTTAGAATTTCTTTCTTTTCTTCGTCACTTAACAAAAGATTACCACCATCATTAGGCATATTTCCAAAAGTAATTTCGGGCACATTACATATCGGAGGTTTGCTCTTCAAAATAATTAGATCACTACCTCCAATTAGATAAGGACTAATATTCGTCACCTTTCTTGTGTGTGGCTCTGCTTTTATATCGTCATACTCAAATAAATACTTTTCGTTTGTATCATAATCTGCAAAGCCAACTATCACAACATGAACAGCAGCTTTACCTCTTGCTTCATTGGACCACTTAAAAGTTCGGTGTGCAAAATGAATCTTTAAACCATAGACATTAAAAAGAATATTCCACAATAATCCTGTTTGCTCACCTTGCGAAATACTGTTTGTGCTTACAAATGCAACTTTTGTATTAGAGTTTTGAATTAGTTTTGCAGCTTTAATATACCAGGCAGTAACATAATCTAACATCGAATAATTGTTAAATCCAGCAAATACTGAAGCCATATCAGCTTTTTGGTTTTCATCCTGCAAGTTTTTACCAACAAATGGCGGGTTACCAAGGATGTAATCAAAAGTGGTTTTAATAGATACTGGTTTTTTATCTGTACCTGAATCTATAAGATTGACTTCTTTAGTGTAAACATTAACAGTATCATAATGTGGTGGCGGCTCACTTATCTTTATAATGTTTGTAACATCTGCGTTAATGTCAATTTCATGTTTTAAAATGATATTTCCCCAATCAATTCGTAAAGCATTATCACAAATTATTTTTGCGGTTTTCTTTAAAGGAAGTCGAACAAAGTATTCACCAAACTCTTCAGATACTCTCATATTCATCTGGTGATCAATAAGCCACATAGCAACTTCAGAAATGCGTGCAGGCCATTCTTCAATTTCAATTCCGTAAAACTGATCTATGTCAATCCAAATAATATTTTTAATATCGCTTTCAAGTTGTCCGTTTTTACTAAGAACTTTAAGAATTTCAATTTCGAGAAGTCTTAACTCACGATACGTAATAACAAGAAAATTTCCACAACCACAGGCAGGATCAAGGAATTTTAGGTTGGATAGTTTTTTATGAAACTCTTTTAATTGCTTTGTGTTGTTCTTTACAGATTCAAATTCTTTGTAAAGTTCATCAAGAAATAATGGTTTAATAACTCTAAGAATATTTTTTTCTGAGGTATAATGCGCACCAAGATTTCTTCTTTCCTCTGGATTCATTACCGCCTGAAACAAAGAACCAAAAATAGCGGGAGATATTTTTCCCCAATCAAGATTACAGCACGAAAGTAAAATGCTGCGCATTTCATTATCAAACTGTGCGGGGGTCAATGGCTCATCAAAGAGTTTACCGTTTACATAAGGAAATTCTGTTAGATGTTCATCCAGATTTTTTAATCTTCTATTCTCAGGTGTGTTTAGTATATGGAAGAGATGCGACAAATGCATTCCGAGATCACTTCCATCAGCACTTGTTTTAATTTTTATATACTCTTCAAAAATACCTTTGTTAAAAATGTTTGTGTCATCGGCAAACAAACAGAATACTAACCTTACAAGATAAACTTCCAGCTCGTGTCCACTATAGCCTATATCTTTTAATTTATCGTGTAATTTTCCAACTTGTTCAGCCGCTTCGATATTAACAGGATCTTCATCCTTAGTTATACTTTTCTGATAACCAGCAATAAAGTTAAAGAGTTTTACATTTTTGTATAAATCTTTAAGTAAAAACTCGTGTCTGCTGTTTTCCTGGAGATCGTGTAGATCAAAACGATCAAAATCGCAGACAAGAATATATTTGGGTAATTCTACTTCCGTAAGTCCAAATGAATATGCAATAGCCTGGTTCTTTGCCTTCTCTAAATTCTTGCCTTTACTTTTATGCTCGATAAGAATTTTACCCGGCCAAAGTAAATCGATATAACCTTCTCGTCCATCAAGTTTCTTAATAGGTTTTTCAAAAGTAGAAACACGTCTTCTGCTAATACCAAAGACTTCAAAGAATTCATTAAGGAATGTTTGAGATTCAGCAGACTCCTCTGTTGCATCCTCCCATTCTTTAGAGAACTTAATTGCGCGTTGTTTTATTTCATTCCAGGATAAAGGCATTAAGAATTGATTAAATAGTTTATGCAAACTTAAGATATAAAGAGGAAAGCTCAAATAAATTGTTGGAAGTGTTTATATCTCACCAAATTGTTTTTATTGAACATCTTGTCTTATTAGTTCATCCTTCGTCTTCGCGCAGGATGGCAGGAGGAAACAGGTGGGGTTTGTTGTTGCAAAAATATCTTTAATAAAAACTTATGGCAAGCAACTAAAGAGTAATAATAGCTTTTACTTTTTCCAGAAGTAAGGGGTAAAAATTATAAGGACTGTAAAAAGTTCTAATCTACCTAACAGCATTAAAAAGCTAAGTACCCATTTAGCAAGATCAGGTAAGTGACCAAAATTTGATACTGGTCCAACCGTTCCAAACCCGGGTCCGATATTTCCAATGCAAGTAGCGGCAGCGCCAATTGAGGAAACAAAATCAACTCCCATCAAAGATAGAAGTATCGAACCAAAAACAAATATCAGGATATAGATTATAAAAAATGCCTGTACGTTTGAAATAATTTCCGGAGTAATGGATTTACCATTTAATCTTACTGGTATTACAGCTCTTGGATGAATTAATCTTTTTAATTCCAGATACCCATTTTTAAAAAGTAATAGATGCCTTATAATTTTAATTCCGCCTCCCGTTGATCCGGCAGAACCGCCTATAAATAAAAGAACGAAGAAAATCATTCTCGAATAGACCGCCCAATTTTCATAATCACTTGAAACAAAACCTGTTGTTGTAACTAATGAAACAACATGAAAAAGTGATTGTCTGAAAGCTTCTTCTGGATGAAAATCAACATACGGAAGATGAACCAAAGTAATAAATATTGATACAGTTATTGTAAAGTAGAGATAAACTTTAAACTCATCATTATTTTTTAAGAAAGAAAAATTTTTATGAATCGCGAGATAATGTATTGCAAAGTTCATTCCTGCAAAGAACATAAAGAAAATTAGTATGTACTGGATGTATGGTGATGTGTAATATGCTGTGCTTGCATTCTTGGTTGAGAATCCACCTGTTGCCATGGTTGTAAATGAATGATTAATTGCATCAAAAAAACTCATTCCTGCGATCATTAACAAAATAGTTTCTATTAACGTAAAGGCAAGGTAAATAACCCATAACCTTTTTGCTGTTTCTTTTACACGGGGATGAAATTTATCTTTTGTAATACCAGGAACTTCAGCTGCATATAACTGCATACCACCAATTCCTAGAAGTGGAAGAATAGCCAGGGATAAAACTATAATTCCCATCCCACCAATCCACTGTGTAAAAGATCGCCAGAATAAAAGGCCATGGGGCATCGATTCTATATTTGATAATATTGATGCACCTGTCGTAGTAAAACCGGACATCGTTTCAAAAAAGGCATCAGTGTAAGATGGAATTGAACCGTGAATAATAAAAGGTAATGCTCCGAACAAGGACATCATTATCCAGCCGAGAGTTACTATTAAATAACCTTCGCGCTTCCCTAACTCAAGTCTATTAGTTTTTCTGGTTGTAAACCAAAAGCTAAATCCAGTTATAGATGTTCCAATTCCTGCAATCAGTAATGCAGGTATGTCATCATCACCAAAGTAAATTGAGAAAGGAATTCCAAGCATCATAAATATGCCGGTAATAAAAACTAAAAATCCAAGTATGTTTAAAATTAATTTATAATTCACGGAAGGTCTTACTTTTCAAAAAACTTTTCAAGTTTGTTTACGGCGTCGGGTAGAGAAAATACAACTACTTTATCACCAGGATTAATTTTTGAATCACCAATACCAATAAATCCTTCATCATCCCTTATGTAACCACCTATGATCGAACCTTTGGGTAGATTTAGATTAGCAAGATTCGTATCTGTTATTTCAGATCCGGTTTGTGCAATATATTCTAATAGAACAGCGTCAATGCCTTCAAGATTATAGTAAGAAACCACTTCACCTTTTTTGATGAATCTTACAATTTTATTTGCAGTAATTAATTTTTTGTTTATAAGAGCATCAAGTCCGATTGTTTGTGTTAGCGGAATGTAATCTACTTTATCTACAAGAGCGATAGCTTTTTTTACGCCAAGATGTTTTGCCATTAAGCAGGATATTAAATTGGTTTCAGAATCTTCTGTTACGGCAACATAAGCATCAACATCAATTATTCCTTCCTGCGCAAGCAGATCAATATCTCTTCCATCGCCTTTAATTACAAGAGTATTAGGTAACTGATCAGCAAGTTCAAAAGCTTTTTCAGGATCGGAATCAATAAGCTTGACAGACATTTTATTACTTAACAAACTTGCAACACGGCGCCCGATTTTTCCACCGCCTAGAATCATTATGTTGTCAAACTTTATATTTTCTTTTCCGGCTAGTTTTAAAATAGTTTCATGTCCTTGTGGTTTAGATATAACAAATACCTGATCATTTGGTAAAAATTTATCATTTCCGGAAGGGATGATAGTCTTAAAGTTTCTGTGAATAGCAACTACTCTAAAATCAAGGTTATGATATTCCTTTGCGACTTCAAAAACTTTTTTCTGAATAACAGATGCACTTTTATCAAGCCTAATTCCAACAACTGAAAGTTTACCGCCTTCAAAATCAAGTACATCGGTTGCTGCTGTACGATTGATAAGATTTACTGTTTCTATTGCTGCAAGTTCTTCGGGATAAATCATAAAATCTACACCAAGTTCACGAAAACTAGCTTCAACATTTGGATCCAAATATTCGGCATTAGAAATTCTGGCAATAGTTCTTTTAGCTCCAAGTTTTTTACCAAGAATAGCAGTGGTTAAATTAACTTCTTCGGAGGAAGTAACGGCAACAAGTAAATCTGCCTTGTCTACCTTTGCACTCTTAAGTGTATAGATTGAAGTTGATGAACCATCAATTGTAAGAATATCCGCCATCTGATCAGAATAAGAAAGTCTGTCGTGGTCCATATCGATAGCGATTATATCGTGGGATTCGCTAGAGAGCTGCTTAGCAAGTTGATAGCCAACATCTCCCATTCCTGCAATAATTATTCTCATACCAAATTTGTTGTTATTGTTTATTCAAATATTATAAATAATTGATACAATTACGCTGGATGAAAAGAATAATATGATAAAAATTAAAAACGCCTCAATTGAGGCGTTTCCTTTTATTACTAAACAACAGCTTTTTCTTTTTGATAAATTTTTTGAAACTCACGAGCATATCTATTCTTCCATCCACCTTTATGGTAAGCATAGCCAACAACAAGCGGCATTGCAACCGTAGCTTCAGCAAAGACCATTTGTTCTGATGATGTTGATACTTTGCCCCACGAACTTGCTTCTTTTAATGTTGATCCAGATAGCGCTCCATCACGCTCATCTGCAACTGTAATTTGAATTGCATACTTATGCATTTCAGCATCTTCCTGCAAAATATCTGCGGCTACTACAATATCCTGAGTAAAGTTTTTAGGAACTCCGCCGCCAATCATTAATAAACCGGTTTCTTTACTGTGCAATTTAATTTTTGTTAATTCAAAAAAATCTTTACCTGAATCACACGATACATGATTATCAGGATTTTTATGTTGGTGCATTACAAATCCAAATCCTGCAGAGCAATCTGAGAATGCCGGAACAAAAATGGGAACATTCTTTTTATAAGCAGCATATACAACTGAATCATCAACTTTTGGTCCGCCGTTTTCATCAAGATATTTTCCAAACTCCCATAAAAATTCTCGTGATGAATAAGCTCCCGGTTTCATGCTATCAAAAATAAGAGCTGTTGTATCATCACAAATTCTAAGTTCATCTTCATCAATAAATGTGTCATAAATTCTATCAATATGCAGTTCTCTCATTTCATTATCATCAACCCATTTTGTGCCTTTATAATGTTTAAATCCAAGAGCTTCAAAAAAATCCTGATCAACAATAATTGCACCTGTAGAAACGATTGCATCAACCATGTTATTCATAATCATATCATAAACAACTTTCTTTAATCCAGCACTAAAAAGACTACCAGCTAAAGTTAAAATAACAGCGCAGTCTTTATCTTTTATCATTGTGTCTAAAATATTTGCTGCTCGATTTAAATCTCTTGCAGTAAATGCCATATCTGCCATTGCATCAACAAGCGGAACAACGTTATGCTGTTTTATATCTATGTGTTTAACAACATCTTTTAGATAATCTTTTTTCTCGGACATTTTTTGCTCCTTAGTGTTTTTGTTTTCTTATTTGGATTAGTTGTAAAAAAATATGATTTACTTTAATCATATTCCACTTAATTAGAAAAAGATTTTTGCAAACCTTAAGATTCCTTGTTTCCAAGGAACTCGATGAGATACACCATCTTTATTTATAAATTCATTTCTGTGCTCAACATACCATTTGTAATTTCTTAGCAAAGCATCTTTATTTGAGAACTTTGGTTTGTAACCAAGAACTTTTTCTGCTTTCTCAATTGATACAAAAGAATCCTTTGATGCAGTTTCATAAACCCATTTATATAGAGGAGAAAGTTTTAATGCTTCTAAAAATTTTAAAGTGTAAATGATTGGCATTTCGGGCAAACCAACAATCTTCTTACCAAATCCTGCATAATCCAAAACTGCCTGATAATCTTCCCGCATTGTTGTGAATTCTTTTGCGCCGAGGTTAAAAGTATCATTTGCAATTTTTTCATTAAGAGTTGCTGTAAGATAAATTGCCTCACACAGATCTTCAACATCCAAAAGCTGATAACGATTTTTGCCATTACCAATCATTGGAAATCCCTTACCATCTTGCGCCCAATCGTATAACAGATCAAAAACACCAAGTCTTTCAGGTCCGATAAAGGATTTAGGACGAAGAATTGGAACACACATTCCTTTGTCTCTATACTTAACGCATTCTTCCTCAGCAAGTATCTTAGCTTTGCCATAAGGACCAACACCATCAAGTTTATCATTTTCTAAAAGTGGATGATGATCAGGAATACCATAAACAGCAGTTGATGATATATGGATGAATCTTTTAATTTTATTTGCGAAAGATGCTTCAATTAGATTTCTTGTTCCATCTATATCCGTGGAATAAATATCCTCAGGTTTATAAAGTGGTAATGCAGCCGCTGTGTGAACAACAATATCTTGTCCAGCAATCACTTCTTTTACTTTATTTTTATCTCTTATATCTCCAGTTATGATTTTTATTTTATCATTCATATCTGGATAATCAAATTGAACAATATCCAGAGAAGTTATTTCATGACCTTTGGAGTGTAAATATCTTACCAGATTTATTCCGAGGAAACCAGCTCCGCCTGTAATTAGGTACTTCATTTTACTTTACAATTTATTAATAATGTTGAACCAAAATTAGTAATTTTGATTTAGGCATCAAACTAAACTTTATTGTAGAGATGGATAAACAAGATTCTGAAATAGAAAAAATAGATGAGAATAAAAACTGGATTAGAAATTTTTCTATCTCCATAATTCTTCATTTGTTGTTCATTGTACTATTTATTTTCTTTTATGGATTGCAAGATGAGAGAAGCAAAATAAATTCTTTGTTTTTTACTATAGACACAAAAGAGTTTGTAAATCAACAAGATGATTTGGTGGAAGAACAAAAGGATAATCTTACAAATCAGAATCAGCCGTTACCAAATGAACAAATTTCTGAAGCACCACAGGAGTTAAAAACTATAAGCTTTACTGATATCATTGCTGATACCACTGATTTGGATCAGGTTTATAATGAACCAACTTTAAATGTTTCAATTAAATATCCCAAAGGATGGACGTTCATTGATCAAAACAAAAAGAAAAAACTTGATGGAGTAACTTTCTGGGCAAGCGATGGACAATATGATCCGCCACCGTATATTCATCTTGAGGTAGTTAGAAATGATCTGTTTATTGAAAAACGATTTTCTTATAAAATGGAATTAGAAAAGTATCAGGCATATTATAACGATCCGGAAGAGATGCAAGGATATATGACTCAAATAATTTATATAAGAACTGGAAATGAAGAGGATTTTAGATTAAAGTTGATGATGAAGGGAAGCAGTCAGTTTTACTCATTTCAACCAAGGTTCTGGGCGATACTTAAATCTTTTAACTTCGGACACAGTTTTTTTTAATTTCTCAGTGTCGTTTTTAGATAAAATATGGAACAATAGAACAGGTAATATTAATAAACTTTATTATTCTTGACTTTTCATCATCTTACCTATATTTTTCCATCCTTTATTTGAAACGATTTAAGGTTTTCGGAGGAAAATTACGTGAAACAGGAAAAATTAACAAAATCAGTAAAAACAGAAGATGCCAATCATAAATGGTTTCTTGTTGATGCTGAAGGACAAGTTTTAGGAAGATTAGCTTCTAAAATTGCTATGATCATCAGAGGTAAGAATAAGCCTATTTTTACTACTAATACTGATACCGGCGATTTTGTTGTTGTGATAAATGCTGAAAAAGTTAGGCTGACTGGCAAAAGAGAAGAATTGAAGGAATATAAAAGACACTCAGGATATCCCGGCGGTCAAACAACAACTGCATACAAGGATATGTTGGCAAAGAAACCTACGTTTATTTTAGAAAATGCGGTTAGAGGAATGTTACCTAAGACCAAATTAGGAAATCAGTTGATTAAAAAATTAAAGGTGTATGCTGGTACAAATCATCCGCATGCAGCACAGCAACCCGAAGCAATTAGTTTAATGGAGAAGTGATGGCTGAAAAAATATTTATTGGAAGAAGAAAAACTGCAGTGGCCCGCGTAATTTTAAGAAGCGGAAATGGAAAAATTACTGTTAATGATAAAGAGTTTGAACATTTTTTTCCGCAGTTACTAAGTCGTGAAGACATTCTACTTCCGTTTAGAGCTACTGATACGTTAGGTAAATTTGATGTTCATGCAAAAGTTAATGGTGGTGGAACAACTGGACAGGCACAATCAGTAAGATTAGGAATTTCTAGAGCATTGCTTGAAATGAATCCCGAATACAGAGTTCAATTAAAAGCAGAGGGTTTATTAACAAGAGATCCAAGAATGGTTGAACGTAAGAAATACGGACAGCCTAAAGCAAGAAAAAGATTTCAGTTTTCTAAGAGATAATCACGAGTTTAAGTTCAAGTTCAGGTTCAAGTTTTTTCTTGAACTTGAACCTGAACTTGAACTTTTATTTAACAATCATACTTTCCGATTTACCACCTGTGTCCCATAATAAAAGGGATGGAAGGTAAAGTTGAAGAAAGTAGAAGAAAAACAGGAGCAATATGAGAAAAGTTGATCTAACTCAGCTTATAGAAGCTGGTGCACACTTCGGGCATTTAACACGCCGCTGGAACCCCAAAATGAAATCCTACATCTTTATGGAAAAGAATGGAATTCATATAATCGATTTGAAAAAAACTCAAACCTACTTAACCGAATCTGCTGAAGAACTTGCTAAGTTGGTTGCAGATGGCAAGAAAGTGCTTTTTGTCGGTACAAAAAAACAAGCTAAAAATGTTATTGAAACAGAAGCAAGAAGATGCGGGCAAAACTGGGTTAGTGAAAGATGGCTTGGTGGAATGTTAACAAACTTTGCAACAATCAGAAAAAGTGTTAAAAGATTAAGCAATATTGAAAAACAAGAAACCGATGGTACTTTTGAAAAGATTACTAAGAAAGAAAGACTATTCCTTACAAGAGAAAAAGACAAACTGAAAAAAGTACTTGAAGGTGTAGAAACAATGGGTAAGCTGCCCGGCGCTTTATTTATTGTTGATATTAAAAAAGAAGATATTGCAGTTCAGGAAGCACACAGATTAAATATTCCGGTATTTGCAATTGTTGATACAAATTGTGATCCAGAAGAAGTTGATTATCTAATTCCCGCTAATGATGATGCTGTTAAAACGGTAGAAATAATTACACAATATATGGCTGATGCTGTAATTGAAGGTGATTCAAAGTTGAAAGAAAAGAAAGCTGAAGAAGTAGCTGAAAAAGAGAGAGTAAAAAAAGAAAGAGATCTTGTTAAAAAAGAAGAGTTGAAAAAGAAATCTGAAGCAAAAGCTAAGAAAGATGCTGAAGAAGAAGTTAAACCAACTGAAAAATCTGAAGAATAATTCTGATAAAATAAATTTTTGAAAGGAAGTGAATTAACTATGGCTATTACGGCTGCACAAGTTAATGAATTAAGAAAAAAAACCGGCGCCGGTATGATGGATTGCAAAAAGGCACTTACAGAATCTAATGGTGATTTTGAAAAAGCTATTGAGATACTTAGAAAAAAAGGTGCTTCAATTGCCTCTAAAAGAGCTGATAAATCTGCCAATGAAGGAATTGTAGTTGCAAAAGTTTCTGATGATTACAAAAAAGCCGCAATGATCGAAGTTAACTGTGAAACTGATTTTGTTGCGAAGAGCGATGACTTTATAAAATTAGCAAATGAAATTGTTGAAGTAACTTATAAATCCGAATTATCAAGTGCTAAGCAACTACTTGAAACAGATAAAAGTTTAAGCAGCAAAGTTGTTGATGTTATGGGAAAAGTTGGAGAAAAGATAGAAGTGTCAAGAGTACTAACTGAAAAAGCAGAGAATGGTTTGATTGTCGATTATATACACATGGGTTCAAAACTTGGTGTGTTACTTAAGTTTGATAATGTAACCGCAAATGCTGATGAGTTAGTTGAGATCGGTAAAAACATTGCAATGCAGGTTGCTGCTATGAATCCTATTTGCGTTTACAGAGAAGAAGTGCCGACTGAAACAATTGAAAAAGAAATTGATATCTATAAAGAATTAGCACGCAAAGAAGGCAAACCTGAAAACATTCTTGAAAAAATTGCAACTGGCAAATTAAGTAAGTTCTATTCTGAAAATTGTTTATTTGAGCAGGCTTATATTAAAGACAGTACCAGCTCTAAGACTGTTGGTAATCTTATTGAAGATTACAATAAGAAAAATAGTTCTCAGGCAAAGATTAACTTATTTAAGCGTTTCCATCTCGGAGATGAGAAAAAATAGTTTTCTTCAAAAAGGTCTTAATAATATTAAGACCTTTTTTTTATATTTATTTGTAAAAAATCCAAAAGGTTGTGAATGAGCACTGTAAAATTTAAAAGAGTGTTGTTAAAATTGAGTGGTGAATCTTTGATGGGAGTTAAGGGATTTGGAATTTCTTCAGAAGTTTTGGATTTTTTTGCTGATGAAGTTAAAAAAGTTCATGATGTTGGTGTGCAGCTTGGTATTGTAATAGGAGGGGGCAATATTTATCGTGGTCTTAGTGCAGGTTCACAAGGCATAGATCGTGCAACAGGTGATCAGATGGGGATGCTCGCTACTATGATTAATTCACTTGCATTGCAAAATGCAGTTGAAAAAAAAGGAATTACTACCCGATTAATGAGTGCAATCAAAATGGAAGAAATTGCAGAACCATATATCAGAAGACGAGCGATGCGCCATCTTGAAAAAGGAAGAGTTGTAATTTTAGGTGCAGGCACGGGTCATCCATATTTTACTACCGATACTGCAGCATCTCTTAGAGCTGTTGAAATTGGTGCTGACATAATTGTTAAAGGAACTCGCGTAAATGGTGTTTATGATTCCGATCCTGAAAAAAATCCTGCAGCTTTACGGTTTGAAAAAATATCTTACCAGGATATTCTAAAAAATAATTTGCGTGTTATGGATCTTACAGCAGTTAGTTTATGTCAGGAAAACGATTTACCTATGATTGTTTTTAATATGGATGTTCCTGGAAACTTATTAAAATTAGTTATGGGCGAAGCTGTTGGTACCTTTATCAATAATGAAAATTCTAAATAAAATTTTAACATAAATTAGTGAGGTGTTATGCACCAGTTAATAAAAGACGCTGGAAATAGAATGGACAAAACTTTAGAAGCCCTCAGATCTGAGCTTTCAAAAGTAAGAACAGGCAAAGCAACTACTACATTGCTTGATGGTGTTAAAGTTGATTACTACGGAACCCAAACACCTATAAATCAGGTTGGAAATGTTACTGTATTAGATCCGCATACTTTATCTATAACTCCATGGGATAAAGCAATGGTTCAGGTAATTGACAGAGCAATTCTTGAAGCGAATCTTGGTTTTAATCCTATAAGCGATGGTACTAACCTAAAAATTCCGATCCCATTGTTAACTGAAGAAAGAAGAAAAGATTTTGTAAAACTTGTTAAAAAGTTTGGTGAAGATTCAAAAGTTGCAATTAGAAATGTTAGAAGAGATGCTAATGACCATCTTAAGAAAGAACAGAAAGACAAAAAAATGTCCGAAGATGAACTGAAACAAGCTGAAGATGAGGTGCAAAAGTTAACTGATCAGCATATCAAGTTGATAGATGAAATCTTAAAGCACAAAGAATTGGAAATAATGGAAGTTTAGTCGTTAAATGTTGTTTATTGACCCAACTCGATAAAGAGTTGGGTTTTTTTTTATCTTTGAACCAATTATGGTTTATTTAATTTAGTATTTTTGATCAACGAAATTATTAATTTTAAGCAACAATGAATCCCGAACCTGAAGTAAATAATAATAGTGTAATCGAATTTATAGGTAATCCATTACTTAGGAATGTTATATTTACAATTGGTGCTATGGCACTCTTTATTTCGGGTGTGATTGTCTACGGAGTTATACTCAACCTTAGAGAAATTCCACTTTCTGAGGCTATGGCGCAAAAGGGATTTAGAAACCTAAGCGATGTTAATCTTGTGGTGGATAGAAAAACTTATACATTAAATGTTTATGAAGATACAGTTTTTATTAAATCGTATCGTGTTAGTCTGGGAAGAAATTTAATTGATAAAAAAAAGCTAAGTGATGATGGCGCAACACCAATCGGAACTTATAAAATTTGCAGTATAAGCAGCCACGAAATTTATTATAAATTTTTAAAATTGAATTATCCAAATTTAGAAGATGCTTCGGAGGCTTTACGTAAATCACTAATTACACAAAAACAGTTTAATCAGATAAAGTTTGAATATTATTATGAAGAATGTGTAAGCTCAAACACAGTTTTAGGCGGAAACATTGGCATACATGGTATTGGAAGGTTAAATTCGATTTTCAAAAATCTACCATTCGTTTATAATTGGACAGACGGCTCTATTGCATTAAGCAATGAATCTCTTGATGAAATTTTATTAGTAATTAAAACAGGAACTCAAGTTGTTATCAAATAAATTAAAAATAGGATTATTAATCCTTTGCTTTTTCGTTGGAATAATTTCTTGTTCTGATAAGCAGGAAAATATTCCGGTTCTTGACTTTGAAAACAAAATCCAAGTATTGGATATTGTTAAAAAACACTACAACAAAGAAACGCAGGTTGCTTTCGGTGGATTGTTTGATGAAACTGGCAAGCAATATATTGCGGCTGGATTTGAAATTAACAATGCGGATGAGTGGGGAATTAAATTTGAATTTCTTGAAAAGTCCGGGAATGAATTTATTTCAAAATACGAAACTGAATTACTCGACGGCTCCTTTAAAGAAAGTTTTGTTGATAAGATACAATTTTCATCAATTGACTATGACCTGGTTTACTATAATTCTCAGGGATACTTTATGGGCAGCGGAGGTGGGGAAGTTTTTTCTTACATAGTGGATTTTGAAAACAAACAGGTTTACTATGCTCATTTTGTTGTGGAATCAGAATCATTAACTTCCTTGTTTATTTCTGAGAACACACAAAACAAAGAACTAATAAACTTTTTTGCACTTACATTTAAAAAAGATCATCCCACTCTTAAAATTGTTGAAGATGACATTGTAGTTGAATGATAATTGATCTAACAAAATGTGCGACCCTAATTAATTTGAATAAAAATTCTAATACCAATATTTTTATTTAGAAACTTTATAATGTTTAAAAGAGTTTTTATACTTATAATATTTTTTGTGCTTTGCATTTCAAAGTTATCATTGTCGCAATCCTATTATGATTTTGAACTATCCTCAATAAATTTTTCAGGAAATAATTTTCTTTCAACATCTGATTTGCTTAAGAATATTGAAAGTAAAGAAACACCAATGTGGGTATGGATTTTTCTGGATTCCTTTACACCGTTTGGCGATGAACCTGTTTATTTTGATTCCTCAAAAATTTCTGTGGATAAACTTGCATTAAAAGAACTTTATCGATCAAATGGTTTTTTTAATACTGAGGTTGATCACGAAGTTATTGTGGATTCATCCGGCAAATCGATTAATTTAAATTATTTTATAAAAGAAAATGGCTTCTTAACGTATGGTAATGTCAATTTAATTGGTTTGGAGAAACTCAGTGATTACGATTATGGCAGGTTGCTTGATGAAACTTACACTATAGATTCAACAAAAAGATTTTCCGAATCAGAGGTACTGAGCAATATATCATTAATTAAAAGATTTCTTGCAAATAACGGATTTGTTTTTGGTGGATATGACAGCACAATAGTTACAATTGATACAATCAGACAAAAGACCGATCTAAGTATTTATTTTCGTACAGGGGATAAACATACCATAGGCGAAACCGTAATTAATAAAACAGGCATTTCTGTCGAAGCAATAAACAATAAACTTATTACGGATATTGCTGATTTAAAACCAGGGGAAATCTATAATCAATCCAAAATTGATAGAAGCGAATTAAGATTATTGAAAACAGAACTGTTTACATCTTTAGAAATTAATCCGTTATTAAGTGATACTGCTAATCTTACAATTCCGATTGAAGTTAACGCTGGTATTGGATCATTAAACCAACTTTCACCAGAAATAAAAGCTGATAATGAGTTCAATAGTTTTAATCTTGGTTTGGGAATTGGATATACCAGAAAAAATTTCTTTGGTGATGCAAGAAAGTTAACTCTTTCTACATCATTTAGATTGGTTGATGTTCCTAATATTAATCTCGGAAATTTATTTAAATCGGGTGCTGACAGAGATTCAACTTATCAAGGTGTTATTGATATCAATTTAAAAATGGAACAACCATTTTTGTTTGGAAAACCGATCCTTACTACAACCGAATTATATTTACGAAATCAAACCCTGAGTGACTACACAGAAAATTCATATGGTTTAACACAAAGATTTGACGTTGAAATGCCACCCTATAGTTTTATTACTCTTTTTCGTCCTTTTTTAACTTATGATGTTGCCGAAAGGGAAGATGTTTCAAGAGCGAATGTTGATGAAATTCAGTATGAGTTTACACAAACTTTTATTAGCCTAACACCAGGTTTTGGTGTTGAATTAGGCTCATCTAAAACGGATGACATTCTATTTCCAACAAGCGGGAGTTTTCTTTTCTTTACACCTGAATTATTTCATTCCAGATCCGATATAAAATTAGTATTGAGACGAATATCGGATCAGATAATTCAGGCAGATACAAACTTTGTGGGAAATATTTACTTCTACAGATTTCAGACAGGGGTCTCTAATTATCTTTCTTTAAGCTCTGATAAGAATTCTGTGTTTGCTTCTAAGGTAAGAATTGGTTATTCACAATCTATTACTGGGTCCAACAATCCTGATATCCCTGCAGAAAGATTAATCCCACCCAACAAAACATTCTATGCTGGCGGCAGTAACTCTGTGAGAGGGTGGAATGCCAGGGAATTGGTTCCTAAAGATTCAATACAATATATCGGCATTACGACTGAAAACGATGCATTGAGGGGGGGAACATTTTGGTTTGAAGGTTCGTTTGAATTAAGAAAAAAACTTAATGAGTCTTTTGGCTATGCAGTTTTTGCAGATTATGGCAACACTTGGAATGGTTGGAAGAATGTAAAAATATCAAAAATTGCGGTTGCCATTGGATTTGGAATAAGAGTTTACACACCAATAGCACCGTTTAGGCTGGATTTTGGAACAAAATTTTATAATCCGGATGATCAGAAAACTATATTTAAGAAACAATTATTGGATAATATTACAATTCATTTTGGTATTGGCGAGGCATTCTAATCTTTGCTAAGACCCTTTAATTCGCTATCTTTTAACCCCTTTTATAAAAGTATAATATGATTTTAAGCATGACAGGTTACGGCAAAGGAACTGCCTCAAATGGTAAATGGCAGGCTGATGTCGAAGTTAAAAGTATCAATAGCAGGTATCTGGAAGTTTTTCTAAAATATCCTCCTCTTCTTGCTAATAAAGAGTATGAGTTAAGAGAATTAATCAAGTCTAAAATCAGGCGCGGAAAACTTAATGTTAGTATTCAAATTAAAAAAAACGGATTTGAAGATGAAGCAGTTTCTTTAGATGAATCGAGATTAAAAAATTACATTGCTCTTATCAAGAAAATTAAAAAATCTGCTAAAATTACAGATAAGATAAAGTTAGATCATATACTTATGAGTCGTGATATTTTTTCAGCTTCGGTTGAAGAAATAAGCGAAAGTGATTTTGAGGTTATAAAAAAATCGGTTCTTAATTCTTTAACATCTTTAATGGATATGAAAAAGCATGAAGGAACTGAATTAGAAAAAGATCTAAAGAAGCGCATTAAGTCAATTGAAAAATATCTTGACCTGATTGAAAAAGATGCACAGCCAAGTGTTGGTGAACATTTTACAAAGTACAAAGAAAAAGTAAAAAATTTACTTGAAGATAATACCAACATCAATAATGACAGACTTGAAACTGAATTGGCAATGATGGCCGAACGTGCTGATATTACTGAAGAATGTGTAAGATTAAGAAGTCATATAAAATTTCTTTTAAGCAGTGTTGATAAAGAAGAAGATCCGGGAAGAAAATTAAATTTTCTTTGCCAGGAAATGAATAGAGAAGCAAATACAATTTCTGCTAAAACACTTTCTACAGCAATAACTCATAACTCTGTTCATATAAAAGAAGAGATTGAAAGAATACGAGAACAAATCCAGAACATAGAATAAATTGGAGAACAGAGGAAAGATAATTGCAGTATCATCGCCAAGCGGCGGAGGAAAAACTTCTGTTGTAAAACAGATTCTTAAAGATTTTCCGGATATTGTGTTTTCTGTTTCTGTAACTACAAGACCAAAACGATCCAATGAAGTTAATGGTGTTGATTATTTTTTTGTTACTGATGAAGAGTTTGAGCGTAGAATTAAAAATAATGAATTTATTGAGTGGGAAAGATTTTACGATTACTATTACGGTACATTAAAAAGTTTTGTTGATGATAATATCAACATTAGTAAGTCTGTTCTTTTTGAAGTTGATGTTAAGGGTGCTTTATCTTTAAAGAAAATTTATCCTGAAAGTTTTTTGATTTTTATCGATCCGCCTTCTTACGAAGAATTGATTAACCGATTAAAAAACAGAAAAACTGAAAGTAAATCTGATCTTCAAAAAAGAATTGATAGAGCAAAAATGGAATTGAGCTTTAAGAAGGATTTTGACTATATTTTTGTTAATGATGAACTTCATAAAGTTTATAAAAGTGTAAAAAATTTAATTAAAGAAATAATAAATAAGGAGTGATAAAATGGACATAACACCAGTAGATTTAAGAGAAGTAGATAAACGAGCTGAGAATGTTTACGAAGCTATTTCGGCTGCAGCATTAAGAGCAAGACAGATAAATACTGAAAACAAAATTGAATTTAATGCAATGATGAACACAATACCTTCAAGCGGTTCTGATGATGAAGCGGAAGATGTTACAAACCCCATTCAATTAAAAATGGCAATGGATTTTGAGAAGAAACCAAAGCCGCATCTTCAAGCATTAAATGAACTACTTGCTGGCGAGATTAAGTTTAAGTACAAAAAGTAAATTTTTTTCGCCTGGTTTTATTGTGTCTTTTGTCATTCCCACGAAAGTGGGAATCTATTTTTTAATCGATTATATGGATTCCCGTTTTCACGGGAATGACAATTTTAAAGCGATTTATTATAAAACATTTTTCTAATCACCAAAATTATCTTCTAAAAAAATGAAATCATCCCCCAAACAAAAAATTATTGAAGCACTAAAAGATCAGCAAGCTATTTTTGGTGATGATCTGTTTGAAGAAAAAGCTAATCTTACAAAATCCAAAGCTGCCGTTCCAGCAAAAGAAAAAACTCCGATATTATCCTCACGAAGAACCACAGTTGTAAAAGAACCAATTGCCAAACCATTAGCCCCTAAAAATGCTGTTAAAGATGATTGGGAAAAATCGGAATCATTAGAGCAGTTAAACAGTTTAATTTGCAATTGCACTAAATGTGTTTTGCATAAAGGAAGAAACAAATTTGTTTTTGGTTCCGGTAATCCAAATGCTGATGTAATGGTTATTGGTGAAGGCCCCGGTGCTGAAGAAGATAAACAAGGTTTACCTTTTGTTGGCAGAGCAGGACAGCTTTTAACGGATATTCTAAAAGCAATAAAGTTTAGCAGGGAAGAAGTTTACATTGCTAACATTGTAAAATGCCGACCGCCTGATAACCGCACTCCTTTACCAGTTGAAATGGATACTTGTTTGCCGTATTTAAAAAAACAAATTGAGTTAATTAAACCAAAACTTATTTTGTGTTTAGGACTTACTGCCGCAAAAGGTTTGTTAAAAAAGAAAGACAGTTTAACAAGTTTACGTGGACAGGTTTTTGAGTATGAAGGAATTAAAACTATGGTAACATTCCATCCCGCGGCACTTTTGCGCAACCCTAACTGGAAAAAAGATTGCTGGGTTGATGTGCAAAAGTTTAGAAAACTTTATGATGAGATTACTTAACCTCACCCTTTATCCCTCTCCTTGTAAAGGAGAGGGAATTTAAAACCCTTCTCCTTAATAAGGAGAAGGGCAGGGATGAGGTTGAGATTGAGAATAAAGATGACAAAACACTTCAATAAAACATCCGAAAAAGAAAAACGTAGAACTCTCCGAAAAGACCAAACCTTTTGCGAAAAAATACTTTGGCATTATTTACGTGATAGACAATTACTTGGATGTAAATTCCGGAGGCAGTACTCTGTTGATCAATTTGTTATAGACTTTTACTCTCCTGAAATTAAATTTGCAATTGAGTTGGATGGTATTGTGCACGATGATCCCGAACAGAAAGCTTACGATATTAAACGACAAGAGTATTTAGAAACTTTTGGAATTACTTTTTTACGCATCACTAATGATGAGTTACTTGGTAATGCTAATTTGGCATTTATTAAAATTGAAGAAGTAATTAATAAATTAAAACCAAGTTAACCTCACCTTGTATTCCTCTCCTTATTAAGGAGAGGAAAATATTATCCCTTCTCCTTAACAAGGAGAAGGGTAGGGATGAGGTTGAGATTAAAGTTGATTCTGGATTTTACGAATGCCACCCTGAACCTTCAGATGCCTATTCTTGAGTTTACGAATACGGCCCTGAACTTTCAGAGCTCTATTTCCGATTTTGGAAATGAAAATTTGAAGATTTTGAGCCTGTTGGTTGGTTTAAGAAATACCAATTGTTGATGATGGTTGAGTAATTATTTCTTTAGGTACGCAGTGCATCGTTTCCCTAAAACAAAGAAAAATCTTGAAGTTTATATTTTATAAAACTAAGTTGCACGTGAGCTTATGCTTAAACTTTGATTTACTTACTTTTTACTTACCCCTTTACTTCTTTCTGGCTGGGGATGCCTTGATGGTTTTGCTGGAAGTTTTATAATAAACTAATAAATAATTTTGGGTGATATGTTTTACTCTGATTCCTTGTAATGTGCTGCGAGTCAGGCGCAAATCGTTATGTTTATTTTTTTAAAGTACTATGAAAAATGATATTCTTGCAGATATAACCAAACAATATTTGAATTCAAGAGATTTTAATGGTTTAAACGTTAAGACCTTGTCAAGTAATTATAATCTGACTTTTGATGAACTTGCTATTATTCTTAAGAATATGGTAGATGAAGATTTAATAGATATGAGATTTGGGGACTTTCACCCCAATATATTTATAAAAGCTTTAGAAGAATATCCGAAACCAGAATTACTAAAAATAATTACTCCAGAAAAGCTCAAAAATTGTTGTGCTTATCCATCTTCAAAACATCTGAATGCAGTTGTTGATAAAAAGAATTATGAAGCTAAACCATTTGAATTAGCTTTAGCACTAGGCGAAAATCAATTAGATTGGCGTGCTTTTGATTTAAGCATATTAGAATTTTATCGTAATGATCCAAGATACTATTATCATAATTCAGATATCTCTGGTTCTATTCATTATTCTGAAAATGTAAGCGAAGAGGAGCATAATCCAGATGACGTTTATTTACAAGATTTTGGATTTTGTTATAACAGTAAGAAAGACAGAGCTATTGCTGTTTATTTAAGAAGATTATCATCTTTGTCCCCTGAACATCAACAACTTTGGAATTCTAGAATCTTAAAGGGTGATTATAAATTGCATCCCGATTATTATCGTTCAAGCATTCTTGGTCATTTCCCTGAAGGGATTTCAATTTACCAAGCATTTTTAATTGAGCAAGATAAAATTAATAGATTGTGTGATTGGCTCCATTATCCTTCACTCTTTAAAAATGTTTATAACGAACATAATAGACCCAAAGAATTTACAATTTTATTAAGACCAACTCTTCGAGAGTTTAATAATTTCATTCTTATCCTTGATAAATTAATTTCTGAAAATATTAATCCAGCATATTTTGTCGGACTAGATTTAGAACGAGAAGAAAAAAGAAAGGATGGAAAAATTGTTGTTAGACAAAAAGGAACAATAGAATTGTTTGAAGAATGGATTAAAAATAATTTCAAACCAAAATATCCTGATACTTATGACAAAATTATAAAGCCGTTGAGAAAAGTTAGAAGAAGGAGACAAGAACCCGCTCATTCAATTAAAGATGATAAGTTTGATCAAAAATATATTCATAACCAAAGAAAAGTAATGGTTGAAGTATTTGATGCATTCCATATTTTCAGATTGATTTTAGGATCACATCCTTATTTAAATCAAACATCTGTGGCAGAATTGGAAAATAATTATAAAATATGGCTTGAATAGTAAACATAACCTCTATAATAATTACAATGTCCTAGCACGGCGGGCAAGAGGAGAAAGAGATATTATTCAAACCGTTTTACGGATTGCTAAAAAAAGTTTTTTGTAAAAATAATCACGTGCAGGAAATCTTTAAATAAAAATAATTACGGCGTTGTGTTTTAATTACTTATCCCAAGTATAGGGATAACACGCAGTTAAATTGCTGGAAAAATGGTTACAGAAGAAGTGATTTATAATTTCTTGCGCCGTGAAGTATTCTATGAATTAATATTTTTCTTTTTTCTATTGTGTAAAAAATCAGGTAGTTCTCAATAATCAAATATCGGTATCCAAGTAATTTTAAATCGGAATCACTTGGAGATTTACCTAATAAAGGATTATCGGAAAGTAATTTTAAGTTCTTTTCAATTTTGTCAGCAAGGTTTAACGCGGCTTTAGCATTGTCGGCGGCAATGAAAGATATTATTTCTGTGAAATCTTCTTCCGCAATATTTAAAAATCGAATGCTAAAATTATTTTTGTTCATTTATAATTGTCCGGATATTGGTCATCACTTGTTTAAGACTGTTCCCAGTATCACCGGCTGATTTTTGTTTTTGAGCAATTGACAGTTTTGAGAACAAATCAAGTTTGAGTTGCATCTTTGAATAATGATTCATTGACATCACCACTAGATCGCCTTCACCATTTTTTGTGATATAGATTGGTTCGTTGGAATCATTTGCAAGTTTGGAAATCTCATTAGATTTATTTCTTAGATCAGATATTGGTTTTATAATTGGCATAGGTAAATTCCTTTTTAGTTCTTGTCAATATTATATCATAATTATGATAAAAGCAAAAACGCAATATAACTGCTTAAAAAAGATCCCGATTTTCATCTGGACAAGAGCCGGCAATAGTAAATAGAAATCTAAAGGGAAAAAATTAGGTAAACAAAATGAAATTTTTCTTGTTAGTTATAATTATCGTACACGGTTTAATTCATTTACTTGGTTTTGTTAAAGCGTTTAACTTAGCACAGGTAAATCAACTAACTCAAAATATATCCAAACCGTTTGGTGTGTTGTGGGTATTAGTTGCAATACTCTTCATCATAACTGCTGTTATGTACTTCTTAGAAAAAAATTCCTGGTGGATAGTTGCCGCACCCGCAGTTATAATATCTCAAATACTAATTATCTTTTCCTGGAGTGATGCAAAGTTTGGCACCATCGCAAATTTAATTTTACTTATTCCAATTGTTATTTCTTATGCAGGCTCTCAGCCATCAAGCTACAAAAACTTATTTAAGGCAGAAGTTGAAAAAGGTTTAAAACGGTTTTCAGTGCAATCAATACTAAAAGAAGATGAAATAAAACATCTTCCTTTATCTGTACAAAAATATTTAATTTATTCCGGCGCTGTTGGTAAGGAAAAAATTCAAAACGTTAGAGCATTATTCAAGGGTGGAATAAAACCCAAACCGGATGGCGATTTTCTGGATTTTATTTCAGCTCAATATAACTTTTATGATGAACCGACAAGAGCATTTTATATAGAATCAAAAATGTATGAGCTTCCTTTTGATGGTGTTCATTTGTATGTTGGACCAACTGCAACAATGCAGATTAAAATTGCTTCGCTGTTTCAAGTTGTAGATGCAAAAGGAACTGAAATGAACAAAGGTGAAACAGTAACGATGTTTAACGATATGTGTTTTTTTGCTGCTTCAAATTTGATTGATAAAAATATTGTGTGGGAAACAATTGATTCGCTAACCGTTAAAGCAAGATTTACAAATCAAGCAAACACAATTACTGCAACTCTATTCTTTAATGAAATTGGTGAGTTAATTAATTTTTCTTCTGATGACAGGTATGAATCTGCAGATGGAAAAGTTTACAAGAATTTTAAATGGACTACACCTTGCAAGAACTATAAAGAAATCAATGGAAGAAAAATACCAACATACGGTGAAGCAATCTGGCACAAACCGGAAGGCGAATTTTGTTATGGAAAGTTTAATCTTGTTGAAGTAGATTACAACGTAAAGAATTTTAAGTAATATGTATTAAATAGATTACTCAGCTTTGTTTTAAATATTGTAGGTATTGTTATAATGAAATTTTGCAGATACAGTTATTTAATAATATTAGTTCCTTTATTTGTATCTAATATTTCTTTAGCTCAAGTCGATTCAAGTACTTTAGATAAAAATAAATTAAAACTAAATCCGGAATTTTCAGGTTTTCAATTAGAAGTTGTAACTTTAGTTGCCGTTAACGAGCTTGGAGGATTGGTTGACTTAGATATTTATTCTTCATCCAACAAACATTATAATTTAGGCGTAAGAGTAAGTGCAGAATATTATGATTATCTTAATCTTGATGTTGGTGGCGGAGGCGGAAGTTCTGTACCATTTTTAGATTATAATATTTATGCAAGACATACTCTCAGAGGAAGTCTGTTTTGGTTCAGCGCACTTGCCGGAATTTCAGCACACACTTTTAATTCGGAAAAATCTCCAGTTTCCCCTCTTTTTAGGATTGGATTTGAACTCAAATACAATTTAACAGAATATGGTGTTGGTATAGTTCTTAAGGGCTCTAAATCTTTATTTGAAGAGGATACAGCATTTTTAGGTATTGGTCTCGCTTTCGGTTTTTATAGTCTTTAATTATTTAAAAATATTTTATTGGGATGTATAAAATGAAAAAAGTTTTATTATTGCTCGCAATACTAACTGTAATTTACTTTGCCGGCTGCACAGACGATGAAATTGTAAAGCCGCCATATTATAATACTCCGGCAATGTCTAAAACAACAGACGCATTTGCTTATACATTAACAGCAGAATACTTCACCTCAACCGCAGGATATGATGTTACTTTCACTTCAGATTCATTAGCGTATTCTCTTATCATCTCAAGTTATTTTTCCGGTATTGGAAATCTGGATGTAAAAGATTCAAGCGGAGCAATACTTTATTCGGAAATACTGCAGGGCAACAAAGTAATATCTTTTACACAAACAGATTTAGGCATTCCTAAAATAATTCATATAGATTTTGATCATTTTACAGGGAGCATAAATTTTGCTTTAGCAAAGAGTAATTCAAATTAAAATATGAAAATTCTTAAATCATATCTCAATTCAACTTTAGCATATTTAGATTCAGCAAAACTATCTGATGAAGGAATTGAGGCTATGCTGAAAGATGAAAATATCGTATCAATAAATCCCATCTATGCTCACGCAGTTGGCGGAATTAAATTAATTGAGACTTCTGAAAAATAGAATTCGATTTGACTGTCATTCTCGCGAAAGCGGGAATCTGCCACATAATCAAGAGATTCCTGTTTGCACAGGAATGACATATTGAATTTTTCAGAAGTCTCTAATTGTTAAAGATGAGGATTATGATAAGGCATTAGAAATTCTAAATTGTAACGAATATGAGTTTTTGAAAAATGAATATCCCGATGAAGTAATAAGTGAACAAATTAAATGTAAGAATTGTGGAAGCACTAATATCTTTCAAAAAGGATCGTGGATTATTGGAATATTGTTTTTGATCCTTGCATTCATTCCGTTTACCACCAAAAAATCTAAGTGTGTCTGTTTAGATTGTTCGCACCAGTGAAAGGAATAGTAAATTTTATTAAGTAAAAAGCATTATTGATTAAATTGTAATCGAGTTATTCATTCAACAAAGTTTATTGAGTTAATATGAAGAAGATGATTTTATTTTTTATTGTACTTTTAATGATTTTATCAAGTTATGATAGATCTGTTTCAAAAAATATTAGTGTTGAAATTAAAATTGATTTATATCAAGACTTAGTGAATTCAAGATGGAAACTTGATAGAATAATCACTAAGCAAGACACAGATGACCCAGATGAAAATGTACCTGAAAATCAAATTTCAGTAATCGATTCAGGTGATGTTTTGTCGGGTTTAATTAAGTTTAATCGAAATCATACAATTGAAATTTCAAATTCCAGTGAAGCTTTCTATTTCAATAATATTCAGGATATGCAGTGGGAGTTGAACGGAAATTTTATTTATTTTAAATATAAATCGGGTGGATTTGGATTTAAGATTGCTGAATATAACGCTAGCCATATGAAATGGTATATTGATTCAAGAGGTATAGAAAGTGGTTCAAAAAGTGTGAAAATATTTGAGTTTAATGCGAAATAAAAAAATGATTCGGCCTCAATTATTAATGCTAAAGATTGATAAACATTCACTCAATACTCTAGGATTTATATGAACGAATTAGAGATATACTCTGCCAAAAATGGAAAGAAAAAACTTATGATAAAATATAGTCTGGTTTTACTATCTGTTTTATTTGTTCAATGTGCTACTACAAGAACATCGAAATTATATCAGACTTACGATAAGGTGAATTATGTTTACTGGTCTGATTCAAGAAAGCTAACCTGGGAAGATTTTCAGGGAACTCCAATAGGATCGAGTGAGAACTATGTATCAGAAATACATTTATATAATCCTGCAACAATTGAAAAAGCAAATCTTTTTAGCTCCGCTAAACTTACGTCAATCTGTGTCTTCGATAAAAAACATTCCTGGGTTAATAAAAAATCTACATCAGATAAACTATTACTTTACAACCAGATTTATTTCAATATTTATGAGCTTTATATCAGAAAACTTAGAAAAGAGTTTTACACCACAGATTTTAGTCTCAACGATTACATTCAGCAGTTTCACACAATGTATGAGAGAATTCAGTCTGAATTAAAAGATAGAGTAGAAGTTTATCGAAGAGATGCAGATCTCGGCAATAATTTAGCAGGAATTAAGTTATGGGAAATGACAATTGATTCTGAATTGAATGATTTGAAAGCGTATAAAATTGATTATTGATAAAAATTAAATCGCAAATTCTCTTCTCAAAAGTGATATTATCCGAAATTTATTCAGGAATTTCACATCTCCTTGTAAATAAACAGTAAGTAATTTACTTTTACATCCCCGATAAATCGGCGTTGAATTTTAAGATTATGGCAAAGACAAATAAAACTTATAACGAAACAAATAAAATTATTCCTGCGGATGTAAAACCGCCATCCGCACCGGAGATTGAAGCCGCTGTACTTGGTGCAATGCTTATCGAAAAAGAAGCTGTACCAAAAGCAATAGAAATGCTTACCAAGGAAAGTTTTTATCTGCGTCAGCATCAGCAAATATTTGAAGCAATGATTTCTTTGTTTGAATCCAATGAACCGATTGACACTGTAACATTATATGAGGAACTTAAAAAAAGAAATCAGGTTGAAGAAGTTGGCGGAGCAGTTTATTTAAGTAAGTTATCGCAAAATATTTCTTCTGCGGCTAATGTAGAATTCCACGCAAAGATAATTATAGAAAAACAAATCTTACGCGGATTGATTTCTTCATCACATCAAATTGCGCAAGCTGCTTATGAAGGTAATCTTGATGCATTTGAAATTCTTGATGATGCAGAAAGAAAAATTTTCGAAATAACAGAATCACATCTTCAAAGATCTTTCCAGGGAATGGATCGTGCTGTACGTGATGCTCTTGAATACATCGAAGCAATTCACTCACAGAAAGATAGAAAGTTTTCAGTTCCAACAGGATTTTATGAACTTGATGAATTGCTCGGAGGATTCCAAAAATCAGATTTGAT
>JBBQSH010000007.1:0-47170 GCA_038214015.1 Ignavibacteriales bacterium
TTAAAATATGACAAACCTGACGAAGCTCTACTCTGGTATTACGAGCAAAGGGCTTATCCTAACAACAGTATTCCTAATAACTGGCGTGAAGAAGCTTACAAGCATATCAGTTTAAACAATGTTTCACCTTCCAACTCTCCGGATGCCTTAAGCTGGACTCAATTAGGACCAGGAAATATCGGCGGTAGAATTCGTGCAATCGCAGTTCATCCAACAGATCCAAATACTGTTTATATTGGAGCAGTTGCTGGTGGTGTTTGGAAATCTGTTAACGGTGGAACAACGTGGACTGCATTAAATGATTTTATGGGTAACCTTGCGGTGTGTGCTTTGGTAATTGATCCAAATAATCCTAATACAATTTATGCAGGAACAGGTGAGGGATTTTTTAATCTGGATGCTATTCGTGGTGCAGGTATTTTTAAATCGACCGATGCAGGTGCATCGTGGTCTCAGTTGGCATCGACTAACAATAGCGATTTTTATCATGTAAATGATCTTGATTTCGATAGAGTAAATGGAGTTCTTTACGCAGCCACAAGACTCGGATTATATGGTTCGAATGATGGCGGCGCATCTTTCTCTCCAGTTCTTACGGCATCCGGCAGTGATGTTAATTGTACTGATATTGAAATTGGATATACCAATCCTACTACTATTTATGCTGCTTTTGGAATATTCGAGCAAGCCGCTATTTACGTAAGTAATGATGGTGGTAGTTCATTCTCTGCAAATCTATCCCAGACAGGTATGGGTAGAATTGAGATGGCTGTATCAAAATCAAATCCTTCTGTTCTTTATGCCTCTTTTGCAGACTTGAATACTTTTGGTACGGCTTCAATGGCAGTTACTACCGATGCAGGCGGAAATTGGTTTTCAGTAAATATCCCGGGTCCTTCATATTCAGGCGCAAGCACTTATACTGGCGGACAAGCATGGTATGATAATATTCTTGCAGTTGATCCGGATGATGCTAGTGTATTACTTGCCGGAGGTATTGATAACTGGAAAACAACCAACGCCGGAACTAACTGGACCCAAACGACAAACTGGTACACTGAAGGTGGTGCACCACCTTACGCACATGCCGATAACCATTCAATAGCATTTGCTCCATCAAATTCTAGTATTGCATATCTTGGTAACGATGGCGGAATTTGGAGATCCACCAATAAAGGTAATACCTGGACTGCTATGAACAATAACCTTTATATTACCCAATTTTATTATGGTACTGTCAATCCTTCCGGAACTGTTTATGCCGGCGGTTTGCAGGATAATGGTACTGTTAGAAGTACTGGTTCTACAAGCTGGGGTGAGATATTCGGAGGAGATGGAGGAGCTACCGAAATTGATTTTAACAATACAAATAATATTTATATGGAGTATGTTAATCTTTGTATCTTCAAATCAACCGATGGCGGTGCAACTACATTTAAAGCAATGAACGGCATTCCTGTCGGACCAAATACTTTTGATGGAACTACTGATAGAACTCTATTCATTTCTCCATTCTCAATGGACCCAAATAACTCTAATACAATTGTAGCAGGTACTTACAGGGTTTGGAGAACAACTGATGGTGCTGCTAATTGGTCTGCTGTTAGCGGTGATTTAACAGGCGATGGTTCAGGTGGAACTGGTGCAAAAGTTTCAACAGTAATTGTTGCCAAAGGAAATTCAAATGTTATTTATGCAGGATGTACTAATGGAAGAGTACAAGTTACCACTGATGGTGGCGGATCCTGGAATTTAAGAAGCAATGGTTTGCCAAATCTTTCTGTAACTAGGATTGGAACTGATCCAAATAGTCCTGCAACTGCTTATGTTACTTTCTCTGGTTATGACGCTTCACAAAAGATTTTCAAAACAACTGATTATGGTTCAAGCTGGACTAACATTTCAGGCAACCTGCCAAACTTACCTACAAACTGTGTAGTAGTTAATCCTGCAAACGGAAACAATTTGTTTGTCGGAACTGATCTTGGAGTTTTTTCAACTACAAATGGCGGCGGTACCTGGGTTCAGGATGTAAACGGAATGGCAAATGTACCAGTGCTTGATATTGATTATCGCGCATCAGATAACAAAGTTTTTGCTGCAACACATGGAAGAAGCATGTACTCATCAACATTAACCGGCGGAGGTGGAGGCACACAAACAGCAACTCTAAATTATGATGATGGAACACCTACAAGCGGCTATTACTGGAATTTAAATGGACAGGGATCTGTTAATAGAATGACTCCAACTTTAAATAATGCAACCCTTACACAAATGGAAATTTATTTTACCGGAGTTCAAGCTGGTACTGCAACTTATAAACCTATTGTATTAGGCAATAATGGCGGCGCACCTGGCAGTGATCTTGCATCGCTTAATTTTAAAACTGCAGCATCTTATCCAGGCTGGGATCCAACTAGTTTATCAAGTTTTGGAATTACGATAACAAGTGATTTCTTTGTTGGATTAATGTATAATGGAACTGATAAACCAACGTATGGTTATGATCCTGTTGATAATGGTAGAGCTTGGGATTTTAATGGCTCAGCTTGGTCATCCTGGAACGAAACTTATTTTATCAGAGCAACAATACAGACAACAACATCTGTTGCTGAGATAAGTAATGAAATTCCAACCGAGTTTGAGTTAAGTTATAACTATCCAAATCCCTTTAATCCATCTACAAAGTTTAAATATGCTTTACCTGAAGGTAGAAATGTTAAAATAATTATTTATGATATTAATGGAAGTAAAATAACCGAACTTGTAAATAATTATCAGGGAGCTGGAACTTTTGAAGTAACCTGGAATGGCAAAAATGATTCCGGTCATCAGGTAGCAAGCGGAACATACATTTATCAGGTAAGCGCAGGAAATTTTAATCAAACAAAAAAAATGGTAATGCTCAAGTAACAATCAATCGTTTATATTATTTTCAATAAGGCGATTCTTTTGAGTCGCCTTTTTATCTAATACCAAAGTAAAAAATACTTGCAGGCAATCTATCCCGCCATCTTTGTCACTTTCATTACAATATTTCCTTTAACATTTGAATTAAAGCAATTTTTAAAAGGCATAAGAATTGTCACTTATTAATAATATTTTCAGAAGGAGATTGTTATGAAAGGAATTGTTTTTGCAGCGTTATTGGTTAGCGCTTTAATTTTAATAACCAATACAAAATCAGAACCTGGATTTAATTCCGGACCAGGCTGCGGCGGATCTGGATGTCATACTTCTGAAACCGGAATTGTATCAGCTGAAGTGCTTAATAATTTTCAAGTGAGAGTTACGGTGACTGGTACAACAAGTAAAGTTGGCGGTGAACTTGTTGACGCTGGCGGAAATGTAGTTGCGGTAATTAATTCTACTTCAAGTAACCCTTTTACTTTAACAGCACCCTCATCAGGAACATACACTGTTAATGCGGGATTTAAAAATCCATCTAAAAAATGGGGAACCACTTCTGCCGTAATTAATGTAACGGGCATCGATGAAGAGTTAGTTGGATTGAATCCAAAAACTTTTGGGCTGTCTGCAAATTATCCAAACCCTTTCAATCCAACTACTAAAATTCGATATGCAATTTCACAAACAGCTTTCACTACTATTCAAGTTTATTCAATACTTGGGGAAGAAGTTGCCACTCTTATTAATGAAGTAAAAACGCCGGGCATTTATGAAATTAATTTTGATGGAACTGATCTTACAAGCGGGACATATTTTTATAAATTAGAATCTGGTAATTTTTCACAGACGAAGAAGATGATAATTTTAAAGTAAAATTTAATCGAAAATAATCATTTTTCAATTTAGGCGATTCGAATGAATTGCCTTTTTTATATTTGCATTTCACAAAATTCTTGTAGTCTTTTTAACATTTAACTAATTTCATAAAGTAATTAATAGATTTATTAATATTTCTATAATCAGTTTTTAATTAGAATCTCCTGGGTTTTAAATAAAATTAGAGTACCGGATATGAAGTTATATCATCTTTTTGTAATCATTTTATTTAACTTATTTTTTATGGAACAAACATTACTGGCACAAGAAAACGACTGGGCTGATCTTAATAGATATAAAGAAGAAAACTTAAAACTTGGATTACCTGCACTAGACGAAAACCGTATTGTGTTTATGGGTAATTCAATAACTGAAGGATGGAAACAATTATCTACCGAATTCTTTAAAGAAAAACCTTACGTCAATAGAGGAATAAGCGGTCAGACAACTCCGCAGATGCTTGTAAGATTCAGACCTGATGTTGTAAACTTAAAACCAAAAGTTGTTGTGATATTAGCAGGTACAAATGATATTGCCGGTAACACTGGTCCATCAACTTTAGAAATGATTGAAGATAATATTCAATCGATGGTTGAAATTGCAATTGCAAATAATATTCAAGTTATACTTTGCTCGGTGCTTCCTGTATTTGATTATCTTTGGAAACCCGGATTAAATCCCGCACAAAAAATTGTTGATCTTAATAGTTGGATTAAAGAATACGCAATCAAAAACAAAAGTAGTTACGTTGATTTTTTTACTCCAATGGCTGATGAACGTAACGGTCTAAAGCAAGAATATTCTGAGGATGGTGTTCATCCAAACTTAGCTGGTTATAAAGTTATGGAACCCTTAGTAGAAATGGCTATTGAAGAATCTCTTAAATAATAACAGATTCTTAAATTTGCTACTTATAAATGATTTAATCCTAATTAAATCCTAGATGTTTTAACTCACTATCAGCAAATATCAAACAAATTCTTTATCCAATTATTCTTAAATTGCATATCAGAACATCTATCTTTAATTTTTCAATACATAATTACTAATGGAGATACGGGTACGAAATGTTAAAACTGATTAAAAAAATATTTGGTGATAAACACGAAAAAGATCTTAAGATTTTATGGCCTATCGTCGAGGAAATTAATAGCAATTATGAAACCATTAAAAATCTTACCAATGATGAGTTAAAAAATAAAACAAATGAGTTTAAAGAAAAGATTCAGGCCCATACTGAAGAAACAAGAAAAAATATAAGCGAACTAAAGACACGTTTACAGTCGGATGAAGAATTTGATCGCAACGCTGCATATGATGAACTTGATGAACTTGAAGAAAAACTTAATGACGAGTATGAGGAGATCCTTGATGAACTTTTACCTGAAGCTTATGCAGTTGTAAAATCAACCTGCCAGAGATTGGTTGGTACAAGCTGGATAGTGGCAGGTAATAAACTTAATTGGGATATGGTCCCTTATGATGTTCAGCTTGTTGGCGGAATCGTACTTCATCAAGGTAAGATTGCTGAAATGGGAACAGGTGAAGGAAAAACACTTGTTGCAACTTTGCCTATGTATCTTAATTCTTTAACGGGTCGCGGTGTGCATCTTGTAACGGTTAACGATTATCTTGCAAAACGTGATAGCGAATGGATGGGAGAGATATTCAGATTCCATGGTTTAACAGTTGGTGTGATTTTAAATACTATGGATTCTGCACAGCGCCAGCAGCAATACGCATGCGATATTACCTATGGTACAAACAACGAATTCGGTTTTGATTATCTGCGTGATAACATGTCAGTAGATTTATCACAACAAGTACAGCGTAAACATAACTACGCTATTGTGGATGAAGTTGACTCGGTTTTGATTGATGAGGCAAGAACCCCGCTTATAATTTCCGGTCCTGTGGATCGGGATGATAACCAGTTTAATGATATGAAACCAAGAATTGAAAGAGTGTTCCGACTTCAGAAAAATCTTGTTGCAAATCTTGTTCAGCAGGCAGAAGAAATGTTGAATGGTGGAAAAAATGAAACCGAAGCGGGTGTTTTATTATTCCGTGCACAACGAGGTTTACCTAAAAACAACAAACTTGCAAAAATGCTTTCAGAACCATCATTTAAGAGATTGGTGCAAAGTACTGAGATGGAATATCTGCGGGAAAAAGCAAAGAACATGTACATAATTGATGACGAACTTTATTTTGTCATCGATGAAAAAAGTAACCAGATTGATCTTACCGAGAAAGGGAGAGAAGAACTTGCAAAAGGCAGCGGCTTTGAAAAAGAATACTTCGTTCTGCCTGATCTTGGATATGAGATAAGCAAGTTTGAAAATGATGAAACAATATCGCTTGAAGAAAAAGTTAAAAGAAAAGATGTGCTTTATAAAAAATACTCTGAAGCAAGCGATAGAATTCATACTCTTAATCAGTTATTAAAAGCATACACACTTTTTGAAAAAGATGTTGAGTATGTTATTACTGAAGAGGGTAAGATCGCAATTGTAGATGAGTTTACAGGTCGTGTGCTGCCAGGAAGAAGATACAGCGATGGTTTACATCAGGCAATCGAAGCAAAAGAAAATGTTAAGGTTGAAAGAGATTCCCAGACTCTGGCCACAATTACATTACAGAATTATTTTAGAATGTACAACAAACTTGCAGGAATGACTGGAACTGCCGAAACTGAGGAAGGTGAGTTTTTTGAAATCTATAAATTGGAAGTAGTTGTTATTCCTACTAACAGACCTATAGCAAGAGATGACCAGGATGATGCAGTTTATAAAACTAAACGTGAAAAATATAATGCGATAATTGAACAGATCGAATCATTAAAAAAAGATGGAAGACCTGTTCTTGTTGGAACAACATCTGTTGAAGTTTCTGAAACTTTAAGCAGAATGTTAAAAAGAAAAGGTGTACAGCATAATGTTCTTAATGCAAAACAACATCAAAAGGAAGCAGAAGTTGTGCAGCATGCCGGTGAGTTAAGTGCTGTAACAATCGCAACAAATATGGCTGGTAGAGGTACAGATATTAAACTCGGTGCAGGTGTTGTGGATAAAGGCGGTTTATATATTCTTGGAACAGAACGACATGAATCAAGAAGAATAGACAGACAGTTGAGAGGTAGAGCAGGACGACAGGGCGATCCGGGAACTTCTAAATTTTATCTTTCACTTGAAGATGATTTGATGAGATTGTTTGGCAGTGACAGAATTTCATCAGTAATGGAAAGAATTGGAATTAAAGAGGGAGAAGTAATCCAGCATCCAATGATTAGCAAATCTGTTGAGCGTGCGCAGAAAAAAGTTGAGGAAAATAACTTTGCAATCAGAAAAAGATTGTTAGAATATGATAATACAATGAACTCGCAGCGTGAAGTTATTTATTCCAGAAGAAAAAAAGCTTTACAGGGTGATAGATTAAAAAGCGAACTCCTTGGGCTTATGGAGGAAATGGTTGATGAAATTGTTGAAAAGAACTTTGAAGATGTAAACGTGATTGCAATAAGAGAGCAAGTACTGCAAAGTTTACTTGTGGATATTAAACTTGAAACTGAAGAATTTGAATCGCTTGGTGAAGACGGCGTTAAAAAAAGAATTATTGATGCGGCACATGATTTTTATAAAAGAAAAGAAGAGATGCTTGGCACAGAGTTGATGGCAAGATTGGAAAGATATGCAGTGCTTAGCGTGCTTGATCATAAGTGGAAAGAACATCTCCGTGAAATGGACGATCTTAAAGAAGGTATTGGTTTAAGAGCATACGGACAAAAAGATCCTTTGATAGAATATAAAGGTGAAGCATTTAAATTATTTGTTGAGTTATTAAATCAAATAAGAAATGAATCCGTATCATTTGCGTTTAAGTTCTTTCCGCAGGCAGCAGAAGAAGTTCAACGAAGAAGAACTGCGCCGATAAGAATGATGGAAAGCAAACAGAGTACAGAAAATATCGGGTTATCTAATCGTCCACCGCAGACAAATTCTGAAGGAAAAGTTCAAACAGTTCGTGTTGAAAATAAAGTTGGAAGAAACGATCCTTGTCCTTGCGGAAGCGGAAAAAAATATAAACAATGTCACGGCAAATCATAACCGGAGTATGCTATGAAAAAAATTGAAGCAATAATTCGTCCCTTCAAACTTGATGAAGTAAAAGAAGCTTTGGTTGAAGAGGGAATACGCGGACTTACCATTTCTGAAGTAAGGGGATACGGCAGACAAAAAGGACATACAGAAACATATCGCGGAAGTGAATATCAGATTGAATTTATTCCCAAGATAAAGATAGAAATTGTTGTTGATGATACTTTATTGGAAAAAGTTGTAGATGCCATACTTCGTACTGCAAAAACCGGACAGGTTGGTGACGGCAAAATATTTATTTCCGATGTGCAGGATGTAATAAGAATAAGAACTGAAGAATCCGGCAGCCAGGCATTGTAGATAAGTAACATGCCTAAAGAGTATATGTAAACAACTAAGGACTATTTTATAACCAGTTTTCTCCACTTTTTACCCACATTTTTTATAGTTATTTTTCAATCAAATTTATTAACTAATCTGGCTCATAAATGATTAAAATCTCTGAAAAAAGATTACTTCAGTTAAAAAAGAATTTTAATAGAAAACGTATTGCTGTTATTGGCGATATGATGCTTGATATTTATTTCTGGGGTGATGTTAAAAGAATTTCACCTGAAGCACCGGTTCCAGTTTTAGAAGTTGAAGATGAGTTCTATCGTTTTGGAGGTGCAGCAAATTGTGCTCTAAATATTGCTAAATTAAATGGAGTTCCCGAACCAGTTGGAGTAATTGGGTACGATAATTTTGGAACAGTTTTTAATTCAATTCTTGCAGAACAAAATATTTCTAACCATGGAATAATTTTAGATGATACCAGACCAACCACTGCAAAAACCAGAGTGATTGCAGATAGTCAGCATATTGTTCGTATTGATAAAGAAAGTAAGGAAACGGTTGGGAAGAATATTCAAAACAAAATATTTGATTATGTAAAAAGTATAATAAAAAATATTGATGGAATTATACTCCAGGATTACAATAAAGGAGTTTTATCTTCATCTCTTATTTCTCAGATAATTGAGTTAGCAAATAAAAATAAAACACTTGTAACAGTAGATCCAAAGTTTAATAATTTTTATGAATACAAAAATGTAACAGTGTTCAAGCCAAATAGAAAAGAGGCAGAAGATATTCTTGGAATGCCTATAAAAACTGATGATGATATTTCTTTTGCTGGCAACACGTTATTAAAAAAACTAAATGCAAAAAATATTCTACTTACTCTTGGAGAGGGAGGTATTGCAGTATTTGAAAAAGGCAAACCGCAAAAGCGAATGCCAACCAAAGCAAGAAAGGTTGCTGATGTTTCGGGTGCCGGCGACACAGTTATTTCGACTTTGACTATGGCTCTTGCTGCAGGCGCTAATATTTATGAAGCCTCCTATCTTGCCAATTACGCAGGTGGAATTGTTTGTGAAGAAGTTGGAATTATTCCAATTGAAATTGATAAACTTTTTGATACCGTTCAAAAGGAAAATAAATGAGCAGCATCAAAACAAGAGAAGAAATAAAAAAGATCAGAACTCAATTTAAAAGTGAAGGAAAGAAAGTTGTTTTTACAAACGGTGTTTTTGATTTAATTCACTCTGGTCATGTTGATTATCTTGTAAAAGCAAAAGAGATGGGTGATGTTTTAATATTAGCATTGAATACAGATTCATCTGTAAAAAGAATTAAAGGAAATAAGCGCCCGATTTTAGAGCAGAATGAACGCGCATTTATTGTGTCTAATCTTAAGCCAGTTGATTACGTGACTTTTTTTGAAGAGGATACGCCCGCTGAAATAATTAATGATTTGATACCAGATGTTTTAGTTAAAGGCGCCGATTGGGCAATAGATAAAATTGTTGGACGGAAAGTTGTTGAAGCAAATGGTGGTGAAGTGAAAAACATTAAGTTTATAAATGAACAGTCAACATCAAATATTATCAATATTATTAAAGAACGATATAAAGATTCGTGAACGAAAAAAAGATTCAGGAAGAAACTAAGAAGATAATTGGTAAGCGCAGAAGAGCTTTACGATACGGTGTAAATATTTTCGTTTATGCTTTTGTAGGAATCTTTATGCTTTTGATGGTTTTCTTCGGTATTTCTCAAACCTCCATCTTTAAAAATTGGCTGCGCGAGACCGTTGTTGAAATAGTAAACGATGGAATTAATGGAAAACTTTCCATTGAAGAAATTGATGGCACCATCTTTACATCATTGCTTATTAAAAATGTCACCTTAACGTCACTTCAAAATGATACTGTTGTTTCGGCAGGAAATATTGAACTGAGAACAAGTCCGTTAAAAATTCTCTTTAAAAATATTTACATTAGAAAATTTGAACTTAAAGATGCTACTGTAAAACTTGTTGAAGAAGAAGATGGTCAGTTAAATCTTCTTAAAATCTTTCCTCCATCCGATGAGCCTGAAGATACAACATCATCCAGGTTTCCATTTAGTATTGAGGTTGCAGACTTTGCAATGACTAATGTTGATTTTTCTTTGCAGCGTTACGATAAAGTTGGCAGCACAGAAAATTATCAAAGTATAACAACTGAAGATTTGCGTATAAAAGATCTAAATGTTTCATTTAGCGCTTTTGCTGACTTAAATAAATATACCTACAGACTTACGATTAATAATATTTCATTTAATCCAAACTTCAATTATTTCCAACTGCAGCATTTAAGCGGAAGTATTCTGCTTACTCCTCAGTTAGCAGGTATAAATAAGCTGCATTTAATTACAAGAGATTCTGATGTTGAACTAAGTGCCGCAATACAGGGTGTAGATTTCTTAGAAGATTTCTCTATGGAAAAACTTGAGACAGCACCGGTTCGTTTAAGTTTTTCTTCGCCCAAATTAACTGTTGATGACGTTACAACTTACGTTCCTGCTATGAAAATGTTTGATGGAATAATCTCTACAAATTTAGAAGGATCAGGAACTTTTAATGAGTTATTGCTAAAGAAATTCACTATTAATTATAATAACACATCTTTGCAAGCTAACGGTGTTCTTAAAAATTTATTAGATGCCGATAAGATGAATTTTGATATAAGTGTATATGATTCCTACATAGATCCATCTGACCCTAATAAATTGTTAAGAAATTTAGAATTACCTGAGTATATGGAATTCGGTGTATTTAAGGTTGACACATTAACTTATTTCGGAGGACCACTAGAATTTAAAACCACTTTTGCGATACGAACAGATAAAGGAAATATTAATGGCACTGCTAATATTGATTTGCGTTCCGAAGAAATGATTTATAGTGCAAAACTGATTACAAAAAATCTTGATGTTGGTCCTTTCATATCAATTTCAACAGCTATGAATTCTGAGATAAAAATCAGCGGTGTTGGATTTGATCCGCAAAAGATGAAGTTCGATGTTTCAATGGATGCGATGTCATCTAAGTTTGGAGAAAAATATTTTAATGATATTAATATTACTTCAAGCGCGGAAAATGGATTGATCACAACGACGTTATCTATGTCATCAGATTCTACTTCTGTAGATTTACTTGCGACTTTGGATTTTGGTAATCCCGATGATCCTGCTTACGATATTAAAGGCACGCTGAATGGAATAAACCTTGCAAAGTTACTTGATAATGAATCACTTGATTCAGAATTAAATCTTTCACTTGATGCTAGCGGTCAAGGTTTTAATCCCGATAGTATGGATTTATTTCTCGTCACCGATATTCAGAACTCAAGATTCTTAGATTTTGATATTGATAGCACAAGATTGATTATGGATATCCGTAGAAATGATGGCGGCAAGAAAATTATAAATATTATTTCTGATATCGCTGATCTTACAATTAGCGGTGACTATTTGATAACCTCGTTAGGAGATGTACTTTCACGTGAAGCAGAAATAATTAATGAAGCAATAACAAAAAAAATAAATCCCGTTCTTGGTAGAGACTCAATCAACAATTCAGATCCAGAACCCATGGTATTGAATAATTTTAATTCTGTAAAAGATTTTTCTTTAGAGTATTTGGTGGACTTTAAACAATCCATGAATTTAAATCTTGGTAAAGATCAGCTTGAATTAGACGGTTTGATGGATGGATACATAAAATCATCTAATGATTCTTTAACAATTTCGCTCAAATCAAACATTGATTACTTGAAATATTGGAATAATGAAGACGTAATTTTTCTGGTCAACGCAAATCTAAGTTTTCTCTTATCTAATCATCTTGGCACTGGCTACAACGGCAATTTATCTGCCAATGCAAAATTTGATGCTGAAAGATTGTACGTTGGAGGAAATATTTATAATCTCAAATCTTCTTTTAACTTAGTGGAAAACGATTTAACACTCTCTTTTGATGGACAATATGAAGAAAATATTTTTACAACTTTAAGGGCTACTGCATTATTTGATAATGAAAGCCTTAACATTAGCATTGATACTCTCAACTTAGATTACAGTAATTTTAATATTAAAAATATAGAAGATCTCAATTTCACTTACACAGACGAGACTATAAACTTTGATGATTTTGCATTAAAGATAGGCGATGGAACTTTAACAGCGGTTGGCGCTTTTGGAGTTGATGGGGATAATGAGGTGGTAATTACTTTAGACTCGCTTAGCGGCAATAGAATTATTAAGGATATACCAGGAAAAATTGGTGACAAAGAATTTGATGCAAAAATAAATATGCTTGCTAAGATAAATGGCAATTTTAGTGATCCTAAGTTTTCCATTAATGCAGCAGCTAATAATATTAAATATGGTGATGGTAATTTTGGTTCGCTTGTTTCTGTTTTTAATTACGAGAATAATACACTTATTACAGATGTAAAATTTATTGATTCCACAGGGAACTATGATGCCCCCGCTATGTTTATTACAGGATTTATCCCTTTAAACCTTACGGTCATTAAGGATTCAGTGGATAATTCAAACAAAGAAATAGAGCTGACTATTCAATCAGATGAGTTTGATTTAAGTTCTCTAAAAAATATTATACCTTATGTTCAGTTTCAAGAAGGAAAACTTGAAACTGATATTTATATAACCGGAACAATTTCTAAACCTATCGCTATAGGATATTTTAGCATCAACGATGCAAGATTAAAGATTACCCAGAATAATCTTGATTATGATCTTAATGCCAAAATTTGGATTGATGATGAGGAGATTACTCTTGAAAGTATTACTCTCCAAAACGTGTTTGGAACAAAACAGGGAGGCACGTTAAAAGGTGAAGGATTTGTAAAGTTAAACGAGTTTAGATTGGATTCAACATTTATTAAAGTAAATGGTGATCTAAAAGTTCTGGATAAGATTTCAAAATCTTCAAGTCCACTTGTATATGGTGATGTTGCTATTCAGACCAGAGGTGATATTGAATATTCCGCTAAGGGCAGTAAATCATATCTTAATTTTCCAATTGCTATAACAGTAGCTGAAATTGTTGTACCTTTAAGCAAATCAGCTTATTCCAGCAACTCCGGATTTATATACAAATATCCGGAGGATACAACTGCAATTGATAAACTGATTAGTGAATTGGATAGTTTAATTCAATCTACACATAGAAAAGACAGTATAGAAAATATAACTGAAAAATCATTTAAGTTTGATTATACACTTGATATAAGACTTGATACTGAAGCAGAAGTAGTTGTTGTATTGTCTAAAGAACTTGATCAGAATTTAGTTGCTATATTGGATGGAGATTTTTTCCTTGAGTCTATAAATGGTAAAACCAGATCAAGTGGTGAACTTAAAGTACTTGAGGGATCGAGTCTTAGCTTTATTAAAACCTTTACAACTTCTGGAAATGTTAAGTTTGATAAAATTGATAACCCTATAGTTAATATCACATCTACATACACGGATTATTATTATCCCCCAAATTCGTCTAATGGGCAAAATGAACAATTAGTTGCAGTTAAGATTAAATTAAAAGGACCTCTTAGTGAACTGAATCAAAACTTTATACGGGATGAGAATAATATTGGTGTATATATGGGACGCCAGAATATTGAAGAGGATAAAAAAGATCAGACCAAAACTGCGACAGATGCTATGTATTTTTTGATATTAGGTAAATTTCCTGGGGATGATGTTAATCAGAATGATAGAAATCTGGTTGCATCTACAACAACAGCGCTTGCTGGATCTCTTATTGGTGAAGTTTTAAATCAATATTTTGATAATTACGTTACAGGTTTTCAATTAAGGCAAACGGGTACGGATACAAAATTTAATCTTATTGGTAAAGTGTGGAAAATAAAATATGAAATTGGCGGTTCAACTGAAGTGCTGCAGGATCTAAGTCGTGCAAATATTAAGATGGAATATCCTATTACTGAACGACTTCAATTGCGTGTAGAAAGAAAAGAATCTGAAAATCAAACATCATCATCAATCAATAATCCACTTTTCTTTGAAGGTGGTTTTAAATATAATTTTGAGTTTTAATGAAAAAAGAATTAAAAGCCTTCTTTAACAGAAATCAAGGCAGAGGTTATAAATCCAAAGACATAGCAAATAAACTTGGATTTAATTCTGATCACGAATACGCTTCACTAAAAGCTGCACTTCATAAATTAGAAGAAGAATTATTTCTCATCCGAACGGGTAAAAAGTTTCAACTTAATAAACTACCTACGCAAACCAGCCGATTAAAAGGAAGGCTTGAAATAAATCGCAATGGTTTTGGATTTGTAAATATTAATGATGAAAAACGAGGTGATGTTTTTATTGCTGCCCGAAATATCGGAACTGCATTTGATGGTGACCTGGTTGAGGTGGAATTATTTGCAAAGCAAAAAGGGAAGAACATAGAAGGACAGATTGTAAATGTCGCTGAACGAAAACGTAAAGAATATGTGGGTATAATAAAAAAATCAAAATCATTCTTTTTTATTTCGCCTGATGATCCGAAAATTCATAGGGATATTTATATAGATGAATCTAAACTTAACGGTGCTAAAAACGGAGACAAAGTTGTTGTTGGTAAATTAGTTTGGGATACATCAATGCTTAACCCTGAAGGGGAAGTTATTGAAGCCCTTGGTAAAGCAGGCACACACGATACTGAAATTATATCTATTGCCCGTGATTTTGATTTAAAATATAAATTCTCTGCGTCGGTTTTGGCAGAAGCAGAAAGCATTAGTAACGAGATACCTAAAGACGAAATAAAAAAACGTTTAGATTATCGAGATAAAAATGTTTTTACAATTGATCCCGAAGATGCAAAAGATTTTGATGATGCTCTTTCGATAGAGAAATTAGAAAATGGAAATTTATCTATTGGAATTCATATAGCTGATGTTTCTCACTATGTAAAAAAAGGTTCCCCGCTTGATATTGAAGCGAGTGAAAGAGGAAACAGTGTTTATTTTGTAGGCAGAGTAATTCCAATGCTGCCGGAAAAATTATCAAACCTAATCTGCTCACTTATTCCTTCTGAAGACAGGCTTACGTATTCTGTTATTGTTGAAATGACACCGAGGGGAAAAATTATTGATTACTCCATCGAAAAAACTATTATTAATAGCAAAAGAAGATTTACTTATGAAGAGGCGCAAAAAGTTATTGAAGATGAAACAGGAGATCTGGCTGAAGATATTTTGTTGTTGAATAAAATTGCTGATCAATTTAGAAAAAAGAGAATGCGTGAAGGTAGTTTTAATTTTATATCTCCCGAAGTAAAATTCACTCTTGATGAAAATGGTGTTCCGGTTTCTATAATGATAAAACAAACAAAGCAGAGCAACATGCTGATAGAGGAATTTATGCTCTTGGCAAATAAACTTGTTGCACAACAAATTGCAATTCCCAAATCTGGTTCTGTAAAACCTTTCGTATATCGAATTCACGATTTACCTGATCAGGAAAAGATTGTAGAATTTTCTCGCTTTGTAAAAACACTTGGTTATTCCTTTGATCCAAATGCATCCTCAAAATCAATTGGATTTCAAAATTTGCTTAATCAAGTAAAGGGGAAAGACGAAGAGGCTTTAATAAATGAACTTGCAATCAGGTCTATGGCTAAAGCTATTTATTCGCCGGATAACATTGGACATTATGGATTAGGATTTAAATACTATTCCCACTTTACCTCTCCAATAAGAAGATACAGTGATTTGATAGTTCACAGAATATTATTTAATTACAAAAATTTAAAAAGTGGGGAAGTTTATTCTCTTGCACAATTGGAAGAAATTTGCGAAAATATATCTGCGTCAGAAAGAAATGCTGTAGAAGCCGAGCGATTTAGTGTAAAACAAAAACAGATAGAATACCTTAGAAATCATCTCGGGAATGAATTTTCGGCAATAATTTCTGGCATTACAAATTTTGGAATTTTTGTTAAAATTACAGATATACTTGCTGAAGGTTTGATAAAATTAAGAGATTTAGATGACGATTATTATATTCACGACGAAAAAAATTACGCAATAATTGGCAAGCGTACTAAAAAACAGTATCGGTTAGGAGACAAAATCCAGGTAAAACTAATCCGTGTAGATGAAGAAAGATCGGAATTAGATTTTATAATACTTGAATCATAGGAAATTAATGAGTGCGGTAAAACTTTTTTTAGCTTTTATGATTTTTTATTCCATTGCTGTATTTGGGCAATTTGGAAAGAATAAAACACACATCAAAGATTATGATTGGTATTATATCCAAACTAAGCATTTTGATATATACTTTGCGCAGGATGGAGAAACTCTAACGGAATTTACCGCTAAAGCTGCTGAGGATGCTGTAGCTTCAATTCAAAATACGCTTAACTACCGGTTAAATAGTAGAGTGACATTAATTATTTATAATTCCCAAAATGAATTTCAAGAAACTAACGTTATAGACCAATATTTAAGTGAAGGAATTCAGGGATTTACAGAACTTTTTAAGAACAGAGTTGTAGTTCAATTCACAGGGTCATACAAACAATATCGTCATCTTATTCATCACGAACTTGTTCACGCGGTAATGAATGATATGTTCTATGGCGGATCTATTCAAAATATTATTTCAAATAATATTACCTTGCAATTTCCACTCTGGTTTAGTGAAGGTTTAGCTGAGTATGAAGCCCTTGGCTGGGATGTGGATACAGATATGTTTATTCGTGATGCAGCGGTGAGCGAATATCTTCCGGAAATAAAGCAGCTTGGCGGATATTTTGCATATCGAGGCGGGCAATCAGTTTTTTATTACATCGCAAATAAATATGGAAAACAAAAAATTGGTGAGCTGCTAAATAAAATAAAAGGCATTGGCAACGTAGAAGAAGGAATAAAAGCTACTTTAGGAATAGATACTAAAGAACTAGGTGAGCGGTGGAGAAAGGATATTAAAAAAACTTTTTGGCCTGATGTTGCTTTAAGAGACGATCCGGAAGATTTTGCAAAAAGATTAACTGATCCTGAAAAGGATAAAGGTTTTTATAATACCTCACCCACACTCTCTCCTCAAGGAGATAAAATCGCATTTATTTCAAATCGTGATTATTACTGGGGTCTTTATTTAATGGATGCACTTACCGGAAAAACAATTGAAAGAATTGTCGAAGGTAGTCAAACTCCAGACTTTGAAGAATTAAACATCCTTACTCCAGGGTTAACCTGGTCGCCCGACGGAACAAAAATAGCCCTTTCAGCAAAACGAAGCGGACTTGATGCTATCTATATTTTTGATGTTGAGTCTGGAGATAGAGAAATACTTAGTATAAACTTTGAGGCAGTAGAAAGTGTAATCTGGTCAAACGATGGTAAATATCTTGCATTTATTGGTCAGAATGCTCGTCAATCAGATATATATACTTACAATTTTGAAACTACGGAAATAAAAAATTTAACTAATGATATTTTTAGTGATTTTGATCCTTCCTGGTCACATGATGACAAAGTAATTTATTTTTCCTCTGATAGAGGAGATAAATTAGACGCAAAAATGCTGCCAACTGATTTCAGGATAATGCAGCATGATTACACACAAAAAGATATTTATAAATATGTTCTTGAAAGTGAATTGATAGTTAGAATAACTGATCTTCCATTCAGTGATGAAACATCACCTAGAGAAGAGGCAAGTGGCGAAAATCTTATTCTGATTTCTGATCTTAATGGAATAAATAATATTTATACAAAATCACTTACATCAAATAGTTCCGATAATTCTATTTTAAATTCTCTATTAAGACCAATCACAAATTCGATAAGCGGTCTGTATCAGTTATCTTTATCAAAGGATACGAAGAAATTAGTTTTCTCTTCGCTGTACGAATCAGTATTTAATATATTTATGCTTGATAATCCATTCGAACCAAAAACAGAACTGGATACAATACCGCGCACTTTGTTTTTTACAAAACTTGAAGATTTAAGAAACAAAACTCCTGATACTAAAGAAGTTGTAACTGATACAAATCAAAATAATATTTTACCGGATGATGAGGATGAAATTCAAATATTTACTGGCGATGTTGTTGAAACTGATTCATCTTCTCAGAGCATTGGAAAAGATTTTTCCAATTTTGTTTTTGGCAAGCAGGATTCATCACAAGAAAAAGTATATGCAAATGATTCACTTTTCATTCCAAAAGATAATTTAGATAATGACGGAAACTATCGCGTAAATAAATATAAAATTACTTTTGGTCCTGATCTTATATACGCAAATGCGGGCTATAGTACTTTTTATGGGTTAGTCGGCTCTACAGTTCTTTCTTTTAGTGATGTTCTTGGAGAGCACAGATTAGTAGGTATAACAGGTCTGCAGATCGATTTGAAGAATAGTGATTATGGTCTTGCTTATTATTATCTCGGCGGAAAAATTGATTATGGTGTGCAAGGATTTCACACTGCCAGATTTGTAAATCTAGTAAGAGGTAATTTTATTAATCTTTATCGATATAGAAGTTACGGCGCTTATGTTTCAGCAAGCTTACCACTTAATCGTTTTTACAGATTTGAAGGCGGAATTAGTTGGTTAAACGTAAAGGGAGAAAACCTTGATAATCTTGCTGTACCTACAGATGAAGCTTCTTATTTAGTTCCATCAATGGCGTTTGTTCACGATAATGTAATGTGGGGATATACATCACCAATACAAGGTACGCGCTATAGATTTGATGTTTATGGAAATCCTGGATTCGGAGATAGTAAATTAAGTTTTTACACACTAAGCGGAGACTATAGAACTTATCTAAGATTCTGGACTGACTACTCTTTTGTAATTAGATTTTCAGGTGGATATTCCGGCGGACCAAATGCACAAAGATTCTTTTTAGGTGGAATTGAAAATTGGATTAACAGATCATTTGCAACCTCAGAAATTCCTATTGAATCAACTAGTGACTATGCTTTTCTTACAGCTGTTTTACCAATGCGTGGTTATAATTACTCTGAACAAATAGGTACAAAGTATTTCTTAATGAATTACGAACTTAGATTTCCTTTAATCCGATATTTAGTTCCGGGACCATTGCCAGTTCTTTTTAGCAACATTCTGGGAGTGGCATTTTTAGATATTGGCTCAACTTGGAATAATACAGGCAATTTACAGTTATTTAAGAGGGATCTTAATGGAAATTTTGTTAGTAAAGATTTATTAATGGGTACCGGAGTAGGCGCCCGCGTTTACTTCCTTTATTTTCTGTTAAGATTTGATGTTGCATGGGCTTATAATGGAGATAGATTTGCTGATAAACCTATTTTCTATTTTTCAATTGGCGCAGATTTTTAATAAAATGAAACACTGCTTGTAATAATTATTTTTCTGTAGTGCTTTTATTCTCAATTTTGCTTTCCTTAGATAGTTTTTCAGCAGGCTTATTGGATTCTTTTTTATCTGAAGGTTTGGAAGAATTTTTATAATCTGTTTGATAAAATCCAGTTCCTTTAAATATTGCACCCGCCCCGGTACCAATTAATCTTTTGACCTCGCCGTTGCAATCAGGACATTTTTTTATTGGCTCATCTTTCATAGATTGAAAAATCTCAAATTTCTTATTACACTTCAAACATTTATAATCATAAGTTGGCAAAACAAACTCCTAAAATTTAGCTGCAAACATAATGAATAATTACAGAATGTTCTATAAATTTGATTAAAGAAAAATTCATTACTAATTAAATGAAATCGAAAAATTGAAAAAGCTAATACTCTCCTTACTGCTAACTTTGCTTATTTTAACTGGCTGTTTAAACTACGTTCAGAATACCACAATTTATCCAGATGGTTCTGGCAATATGAAAATTAATTATTGGATGAAGTTTTCTGACACAAGTAGCGTAGCAACAATACTGACCTTGGAAATATTTAATCCTGATTCCATTAGAAGAGAATTCTCATCTGAATTTATTAAAATAATTGATGTTGTAACGTATTCTGATAATATAGACTCCACGGTTCACGCAAATATCGAGTTAAATTTTAATTATGTAGATTCATTAAATACTGCTAATGCTTTTGCTCAGTCAAGATTTTTACTTGAAGATGGTGCCTCAGGACAAAAAATATTTTCACAATTTATTCCTCCGGTTACTACAGGTTTCGGAATGGATGGCAGTGCTTATCAAGTGACTTATAACTATGATATCCGTGGAGAGATTATCACTCACAACGCAACTAATAAGAGTGGAAATAGTTTAACCTGGTCATACTCATTATCAGAAATTGGTCGTGGCAAAACAATTTCGGTTACATTTATGCCATTTAAACTTAAAGAAACTCCTTATTGGATATATATTCTTGCAGGTTTAGTCTTATTAATCGTTATTTTCTTCCTATTACGTAAGAGGAAAGATTAAATTTTCTTAAAATACTGTAAGCAGTTAATTTTATTGACATAACTTACGTCTTTGGTTATATTTAGCACCTATTTTTAATTTTAATAGAGCATTACCTGATGTCATCAAGCGATTATATGATTTTTGCCGGAACTTCAAATCTTCCGATGGCAGAAAAAATTGCTGAATCTATTGGTACACAATTAGGATCTCTTGAATTAAAAAGATTTAGTGATGGTGAAATTTGGGTTAAGTACGGAGAAAATATTAGAGGCAGAGAAATCTTTCTAATTCAGTCTACTAATCCCCCTGCTGAAAATCTTATTGAACTTTTGATTATGATTGATGCTGCCAGAAGAGCATCAGCCAAAAGAATAACAGCCGTTATTCCATATTTTGGATATGCGAGACAAGATAGAAAAGATCAGCCGCGTGTTTCTATAACAGCAAAATTAATGGCTAATCTTATTACTGAAGCGGGTGCAGATAGAGTTATGACGATGGATTTACACGCTTCTCAAATTCAAGGATATTTTGATTTACCAGTTGATCATCTTTATGGATCATCAATTTTTTTGGATCATCTAAGTGATCTTTCAGATAATCTTTCGGTTGTATCACCTGACGTGGGTGGAATTAAAATAGCCAGAGCTTATGCTAAAATGCTTCACTCTGGTTTAATTGTTATAGATAAGAGAAGACCAAAACAAAACCTTACCGAAGTGATGAATATTATCGGCGAAGTTGAAGGAAAAGATATTTTGCTAGTAGATGATTTGATAGATACAGCAGGTACTTTTGTCGCTGCATCTAAAGCACTTAAAGACAGAGGTGCAAAAAAAATATATGGCGCTGTTACTCATCCACTGCTTTCTGGTCCTGCATATGATAGATTGAACAGCAGTGATATTGATAAACTTTTTGTTACCGACACAATTAATTATGATGAGTTTGCCTGTGACCGAATAGTTAAGATTTCAGCAGCTCCGTTATTTGGAGAAGCAATTCAAAGAACATTTAAAAACGAATCAATTAGTTCATTATTTAATATAGATAAAGGTTAATAAGACCCGGAGTTAAAATGGAGAAAGTAGTAATAGAAGCACAGAAGCGAGATAAAATTAATAAACCATCAAGAAGCGCCTTACGGAAAGAAGGAATGGTTCCTGCTATATTTTATTCAAAACATCATGAGCCTCTTCCTGTACAATTTTCAGAAAGAGCAATTCATCCATACGTATTTACTGCTAAGACTAGTTTAATTACTTTGAATGTTGAAGGACATGAAGAATTAGATTGTATTATAAAGGATGTTCAGTTTGATCCTGTTTCAGAAAAAATTGTGCATATAGATTTGTTAGGACTTAAAAAGGGAGAGAAAATCCAAATTGAAGTTCCTGTTCAATTAGTAGGTAATGCTATCGGAATTAAAGAAGGTGGAATTTTACAGCACACTCTTCATAAAGTTCAAATTGAATGTTTACCAGTCAATATTCCTGAACATTTAGAAATAGATGTTACGGACTTAAAACTCGGTCATGCAATCCATGCTGGCGATCTTCAGTTTGATAATTTTATTTTACTTAATTCACCTGAGGCAATTATAGCAGCTGTAACTCATCCCAAAATTGAAAAAGAAGAAACACCTGCTGCTGGTGAAACTCCTGAAGCAGTTGAGCCTGAAGTTATTTCCAAGGGTAAACCACAGGATAAAGAAGAATAATTTTAAGTGCGTGTTATTGTTGGAATTGGAAATCCAGGCAGTCGTTATAAAAATAACAGACATAATGTTGGATTCCAGTTCCTTGATTTTTTTTGTGCAGAAAAAAGGTTGTCATTTAAAGCTTCAAAATTTGACTATCATTTTTCTGAAGGGGAATTTTCAGGTACTCCCTTCGTAATGATTAAACCTGATACTTATGTTAATAATAGTGGGTTAGCCGTATTAGATTGCATTAACCATTATAAAGTTGATGTTGAAAATGTGATGGTTGTGGTTGATGACATTAACCTTAACTGTGCAGATATACGAATAAGAAAATCTGGCGGAGATGGCGGGCATAATGGATTAAGCTCGATCATTTATCATCTCCAAAATAAAGATTTTTCCAGATTAAGGATAGGTATTGGCAGTGATTTTAAGGCAGGTAACCTTGCTGACTATGTTCTATCAGACTTTGGTAAAAACGATTTTATGCAATTAGAAAAATCCTTTAATCTAAGTATTCAACTTGTAGAAAGTTTTATTTTAAATGGCTACAACAAAATGCTTAGTACCTTCAGCCGATTAAAAAATCTTGATAAATTAAATACAGAACCAGAATAAACTCTAATTGAGGAGAGCACAATGGATTTAATATTTCACATAATTCCACTATTTGGAGTACTTGCTTTACTTTACACTTTTTGGCGTTCACGATGGATATCTAAACAAGATGCTGGAAGTGAAAAAATGCAAACTATTGCTGGGCATATTGCAGAAGGTGCAATGGCGTTTCTTAAAGCTGAATACAAAGTTTTAGTATTTTTTGTAATTGTGGCTGCCATTTTATTAGCATATAGCGGAGCCAACTCTGAAGATTCTTCACCTCTTGTCGGATTATCTTTTGTTGTTGGTGCTTTTTGTTCCGCCCTTGCTGGATTTATTGGAATGCGAGTAGCTACAAAAGCAAATGTTAGAACAACACAGGCTGCACGAACAAGTATCGGTAAGGCATTAGAAATCGCTTTTGCCGGTGGTTCGGTAATGGGCTTAGGTGTTGTTGGATTGGGAGTTTTAGGATTAGGTGGATTGATGATTATTTATGGTGATATGTATGGAATGTCCACCCAGGAAAATCTTACAAAAGTAATTACGATTATAACAGGCTTTTCATTTGGTGCATCATCAATTGCACTTTTTGCACGTGTAGGCGGCGGAATTTATACTAAAGCCGCTGATGTTGGTGCTGATTTGGTTGGTAAAGTTGAGGCTGGAATTCCCGAAGATCATCATCTAAATCCTGCTACTATTGCAGATAATGTTGGTGATAATGTTGGTGATGTTGCCGGTATGGGTGCAGATCTTTTCGAATCATATGTAGGTTCTATTGTTGCTACTATGGTTCTCGGTGCAGCCTTCTTCTTAACTCCGGAATTTGGTTTAAAGTTTAGTGGTCTTGGTGCGGTACTATTACCTTTAGTACTTGCGAGTGTTGGAATTGTTGCATCCATAATCGGAACTTTTTTTGTTAAAGTTAAAGAGGGCGGTGATCCACAAAGAGCACTCAATCTTGGTAACATCGTTGCAGGAACTTTAATGATTGCTGCATCCTGGTTTCTGATAAAATGGTTACTTCCGGAAAACTGGTACTTCCAAGATCCATTATATCAATGGGCGGATCCGGTTAAGGGAAATTACTACACCGCAACCGGAATATTTATTGCCACCGTTGTTGGAATTATATCAGGGGCAATGATTGGAATTATCACTGAATACTACACAGGCAGTGGGAAAGGACCTGTTGTTAGTATTACACGTCAATCAGTTACTGGCGCTGCAACTAATATAATTGCCGGTTTAAGTGTTGGTATGATTTCAACCGCACTACCAATAATTGTTTTAGCATTTGCTATAATTGTTGCATTTAATTTTGGAGGTCTTTATGGAATTGCAATCGCTGCTGTTGGAATGCTTTCGATTCTGGGTATTCAACTTGCCGTGGATGCTTACGGGCCTATATCGGATAATGCTGGCGGAATAGCCGAAATGGCTGAACTACCAAAAGAAGTACGATCAAGAACTGATAAATTAGATGCTGTTGGAAACACCACTGCGGCAATAGGAAAAGGGTTTGCAATTGGTTCAGCAGCTCTTACTGCTTTAGCTTTGTTTGGAGCATATATGACATCGGCAAAATTATCTTCAATAGATATCTCTAAAGCAGTTGTTATGGCAGGATTACTATTGGGTGCAATGGTTCCATTTTTATTTTCCGCACTTGCTATGCAGGCAGTAGGTAAAGCTGCAATGGCAATGATTGAAGAAGTTAGACGACAGTTCAACACAATTCCACAATTAAAGGCTGCATTAGGAGTAATGAAAAAGAACGATGGGATTGAGCATTCAGAATGGTCTAAAGAAGACATAGGAATTTTTGAAGCCGCTGAAGGAAAAGCTGAATACGGAAAATGTGTTGAGATATCAACTAAATCAGCAATAAAACAAATGGTTTTACCAGGCTTATTAGCAGTTGTTATTCCATTATTAGTCGGTTTTATAGGTGACAAAGAAATGCTGGGTGGTCTAATTGCTGGCGTCACAGTTTCTGGAGTACTTATGGCAATATTTCAGGCAAATGCAGGCGGCGCTTGGGATAATGCTAAAAAGATGTTTGAAGAAGGTGTAGAAGTTAACGGACAGAAATACTATAAGGGCTCAGATGCTCATAAAGCCGCTGTGGTTGGTGATACTGTTGGTGATCCATTTAAGGATACCTCAGGTCCATCACTTAATATTTTGTTAAAATTAATGTCTGTGGTTGCTCTTGTAATTGCACCTTTAATTAGGTAATTTTTCAGCGCTTTTTAATAAATATTTTATAAACCCTGCTCTTACATCCAACAGGATAGTAAGGGTCTTAAAGCCCATAGGGAGGTGATACAATAATGAGAACAGGTGTCTACGAAAGTGCCGTTCTAATAAATGCTGCGTTAGATGATCAGCAAATCGATTCAATTCTTACCAGAATCAAAGATCTTATAACTAATAATGGCGGACAAATCCGTGAATTAGATAACTGGGGACGCAAACGTCTTGCATTTCCGGTTGATAAAAGTAAGATTGGTTATTATGCCATATTCAGATTTGATGCCCCTAGCGATATCATTGCAAAACTCGAAAGAACTTATACTTTAGATGAACAAATTTTACGATTTGTTACACTTAAGCTTAGTAATGATGCTTTAGAACAGCTTGAAAAAAATAAAACCCTATCAGTTATAATTAAAGACGAAGTAATCCCGGATGCGGTTGAGGCAAAAACTCCTGTAGCTGAGGCAGATACTAATAGTGAAGACAACGGTAAATAATTACAAAATGATATAGTTTGGAGGTTCACAAATGGCCGATTTGAAAATGCCGGAAATTAATTATGTAATTGTAGCAGGAAATCTAACTAAGGATCCTATTTTTAGAGAGACTACAAATGGTACCCCAGTTGTTAATTTTTCTATTGCTTCAAACAGAAAATTCAAAGACAGTACAAATCAGTGGCAAGAAGATGTTTGTTATGTTGGAGTTGTTGCTTGGAATAAACTTGCTGAAAGCTGCCGAGACAGACTTAGAAAAGGATCAGCAGTTTTAGTTGACGGAGAATTACAAAGCAGAAGTTGGAAATCAGATGACGGACATAACAGAAGTATCGTTGAAATTAAAGCAAGAAGAATCCAGTTTCTTAATAAACGATTGGTTGGATCTGACGGTAATGGTTCTGTTCAAGAAGAAATTAGTGTCGCTGTGGATGAATCAATCGATTACACAGAGGATTCTTTTGATAAGTTTTTATCGGAAGAAGAATCAAGTTTAATTAAACAATCAGGTAATGGAAATGAAGAAAGAAGTTAAAACAAAAAAAGTCTGCAGGTTTACTCAAAACGGTATCAAGTATATCGATTACAAAGATGTTAAACTTTTACAGAAATTTATAACCGAGCAGGGAAAGATAATTCCTAAAAGAATTACCGGAACCAGCTCAAAGTATCAACGTGAATTAGCTTCGGCTATTAAACGTGCAAGACACATGGCATTGCTGCCTTATGTATCTGATACAGTTAGATAGTTAAAATAAAGCCGGAGAAAATATGAAAGTAATCTTAAGACAAGACTTTGAAACCTTAGGCAAAATAGGCGAAGTTGTAGATGTGAAAGATGGTTATGCAAGAAACTTTCTTTTTCCAAGAGGTTTAGCTTATGCTGCACTTAAAGGCAATATAAGAGCTCTTGATGACGAAAAGAAAGCAGTTGAAAAACGCAGCTTGCAGGAACTTAAAGCAGCCGAATCTCTTGCTGCTGAACTTGAAACAGTGTCGGTTACAATACCTGTTCAGGTTGGTGAAGAAGATAAAATCTTTGGAACCGTAACAACACAAATGATTGCTGATGCACTTAAGGAAAAGGGTCACGATATTGACAAAAGAAAAGTTGAAATTGAAGAACCAATTAAAGCATTAGGTATCTATGGTGTTAATCTTAAAATTCACCAGAATGTTAATGCAAAAATTAAAGTGTGGGTTGTTCGAGAGTAGTCTAGAAATTGTTTAAAACTAAAAAGGGAATCCAAATGGATTCCCTTTTTTTATGCTTAATTTTTTTTTCTATCTAACTTTAATTTTTTTATCGCTTATAAGTTTAGCAATATGTGCAGTGCCTTTTTTACTAATAGTCTTAATTGCACTTGTAGTTAGTTTAACTGTAACAAATCTATTTAATTCTTGGACCCAGATTCTCTTTTTTTGGAGATTTGGTAAGAATCTTGTTTTTGTATGATTATGTGCATGCGAAATATTACTTCCGGCAACCGGACTTACACCTGTTACTTGGCATCTTCTAGCCATTTTTATAGCTCCTTAAAATAAATTCTTCTCGATTTTTAGAGCAGTAAATATAAGTAAATCATTCCAAAAAACTAAAATTTTTTATCATAATTTTATTGAAATATCTTATGAAAAGAATAATTAAGTCTGGCAACAGTTTTTGTCAATTAGTCTTGATTCTAATATAATAAACGTTATTTTAGAATTAAATTATTAGAAAATTGATAAAAGAACAATTATGGAATTTTTTGAATTACATCCCCAGAACCCACAGATAAGATTTATCAGTAAAGCCGTAGATGTATTAAAAAGTGGTGGAATCATCATTTTTCCAACTGATACTTACTATGGGCTTGGCTGCGACCTGTTTAATAGAGAAGGAATTGAACAGATCCTTTCCATCAAGAATGAAACTGATACAAAACTTTTTAGTTTTATCTGTTCAGATTTGAAAGATATTTCTAAGTATGCAAAGGTTTCTGACTATGCTTATAGAACTATGAAACATCTTTTACCTGGTCCCTACACTTTTATATTACCTGCGGCTAAAGTGATTCCCAAAAAACTTTGGAGTAAACGAAAAACAGTTGGTATCAGAGTTCCAAACCATTCAGTAACTCTTCACCTGGTTAAAGAATTAGGAAATCCCATTGCAAGCACAACTACAACAACAAGAATCGGTGAACCGTTAACTGATCCATTTGAAATCAAAAATATTTTTAATGCCCGAGTGGATTTAATGCTTGCTTCCAATTCAATGAGTTTTGAACCTTCAAGTGTTGTTGATTTAAGTGGGGAAGAACCTGAGATAATTCGTGAAGGCGCCGGAGATGTGAGTCTATTTAAATAATTTTGTTTTATTATTTATAAAAGGCTATCTCATAAATCTGTTTTTGTATGTCATTCCCGTGTAAACGGGAATCCAAAATACTTAAAATAAAATGGATTCCCACTTTCTCCCGATGGAATGCCTATGGCAGTGGGAATGACAATTCTGCACTTTTTACTTATGAGACAACTTCCTATTTTACTTTCTATAAACCTGCGTTGATGAAGCCTGCTGAATTGGTGTAAGAATTATTTCATTTATGTTAACATTGTATGGGCGTGTTGCACAAAATACAACCGACTCTGCAACATCAGATGGAGACAGAGGTGTTATGCCTTTATAAACTTGTTCGGCTCTTTGCTCATCTCCGGAAAATCTTACTTTGCTAAACTCAGTATAAACCATTCCTGGATCTACACTGCTTACTTTTATACCCTTATCAAGCATATCTAACCTGAAAGATTGTGTTAAAGATTTGACAGCAAATTTAGTAGCGGAATACACATTGCCATATGTATAAACTTCATGTCCAGCTGTTGAGCCGATATTTATTATATGCCCACTCTGTCTTTCAACCATTTGTGGCGAAAAAACTCTTGTAACATTTAACAAACCCTTAAGATTTGTATCAATCATTTCTTCCCAATCAGATAATTTACCTTCATAAACTTTATTTAGTCCTTTGGCTAATCCAGCGTTGTTCAGAAGAATATCAACTTGTTTCCAGAATGATTCTAAAGAATTAAATTTATTTTGCACATCATCAAAATTTCTAACATCAACTTCCAGGTATTTAACTTTTATTTGATATTGTTTTTCTAATTCATCAGCAAGTTTCTTTAAACGATCTTCTCTTCTTGCTGCTAATATTAAATTAGCTTTTAGTTTTGCAAACTCTTTTGCACAGGCTTCACCTATTCCAGAAGAAGCACCAGTTATCAAAACGATTTTACCTTCAAGATGTAACATTTAGGTTCCTCAATAATTATTATGAATAAATTCCAGGCAGTACATCCCCGCATTTTTTACACTTATCAATTTCTAGATTTATAATTTTTGTTTGATGCCAATTTCGTTCGATTAATAAGTTCCCACAATTGGCGCAATAGGTCGATTGATTCTTGGTATCGTTAACATTTCCAACATAACAATACTTTATCCCAAGTTTGTTGGCGACTTTTTTTGCGCGTAATAGAGTTGAATGTGGAGTTGGCAATTTATTTAACATCTTAAAATCCGGATGGAATGCCGTAAAATGTAATGGAATGTTTTCTCCAAGATTCTTTAAAATCCATTCACACTCATTCTTTATTTCTTCATCAGAATCATTTTCATCAGGAATTAAAAGTGTTGTTAGTTCAATCCAAATATCTGTCTCATTCTTTAACCAAATCAGAGTATCCAGTACATCATCTAAATGTGAGAAAGTATTTTTGTAATAAAATCTTTCTGTAAATCCCTTCAAATCAATATTGGCTGCATCAATAAATTTGTAAACATCTTTTCGTGCATGCTTATCAATATAACCTGCAGTAACCATAACAGATTTTATTTTTTCTTCGCTTGCTATTTTTGAGATATCAATAACGTATTCACCAAAAATAGTTGGATCATTATAAGTAAAAGCAATAGATGGAGTTGAATATTTCTTTGCAAGCATAACTACATCCACCGGTGATGCCGTTAAGGAATTTATATCATCCAATTTTGCTTTACTGATTGACCAATTTTGACAAAACTTACAGCCAAGATTACAGCCTGCAGTTCCAAAACTTAAAATTTTAGTTCCTGGTAAAAAATGATTTAGTGGTTTTTTTTCTACCGGATCAATTGCAAATCCTGTTGGTTTTCCATAACCTAGAGTATAAAGTTTCCCATCTATGTTTTGCCTAATGTAGCAGAAGCCTGGCTGTCCTTCACCAATTTCACAGTAGCGCGGACATAGTGTGCACATAATTTTTCCGCGGTTAGTTTTGTGCCACCATAGTGCTTCTGTCATTTTGTGGTTAATCATTTTATATCACTTCAAATCTTAGCCAATTAGCTCTGCTTTTTTCTGAGTAAGGTGCACCGGCAGTAAAAATAATCAGATCGCCGCTTTTTGCAAGACCATAATTAAGAATTAATTCTTTGGCATCATCAATTGCAAGATGTTCTTTATCAATAGTTTCTCTGTATAATGATGTTACACCTCTGCGTAAACAAAGATTATTCATTGTTCCAAAGCTGTTTGATATTGCTATTATTCTTGAATTAGGTTTGTACTTAGATATGATTCTTGCCGTGCGTCCTTCAAAAGTAAATACTACTATTGCCTGCGCATTAATTTGTTTACTAATTTCAACAATAGCCTTTCCTACCGAATCAAATAAATTTTCCTGAAGATTATCTGGGGTGATAAAATAATTATTTGATCTATCTTCATGGTGTAGTTCAGCATTTTTAATAATATCATTCATCATTTGAACAGTGCGAAATGGAAATTTACCAATAGAAGTTTCAGCGCTAAGCATCACTACATCAGTTCCATCCCAAACTGCATTTGCAACATCAGAAGCTTCAGCGCGAGTAGGAATAGGGGAGTTGATCATCGATTCCAGCATTTGAGTTGCCGTTATTACGAGCTTACCTAAAGCATTGCATTGGCGAATAATGGATTTTTGTAAAACTGGAACATCTTGTGGCGCAAGTTCCACGCCTAAATCACCACGCGCAACCATAATTCCATCTGCGGCTAAAATTATTTCACGCAGATTATCAACAGCCTCTTTTTTTTCTATCTTAGCAATAACAGGAATATTGTTCCCTTTTTCTGTCAGCCATTTTTTCAATTGAACAACATCATTAATACTTCTAACAAAGGATAAAGCTATGAAATCGACTCGATGTTTTAATACAAATTCTAGATCCTTAAAATCCTTCTCTGTAATAGAAGGAGTGGATAAATTCATTCCGGGAAGATTCATACCTTTTTTGGCCGTTAACACACCGCCATTAACAATATAACAAACTAATGAGTTAGTTTTTTTCTGTGCAACGGTAAGACGAATCAATCCATCGTTAATTAAAATCTGATCACCTATTTTTGCATCATTAGCCAATTGCTTGTAAGAAGTGGAAATAATTTTCTCACTGCCTTTAATATCTTCTATAGTTATTTCAATAGAGTTACCGGTAACAAGATTTATACTTGGCTGTTCTAATTCTCCAATTCTAATCTTTGGACCCTGTAGATCAACCAGAACAGCTAATGGAGAATTTTCTTCTAAACAAGCGGTATGAATTGAATTAAAAATTTCCTCATAGAAATCATAAGTCCCATGAGATAAGTTCAATCGAACACCATCGATTCCTGCTAAAATTAATTGTCTTATCGATTCAACGTTTTGTGTAGCGGGACCAAGCGTTGCAAGTATTTTTGTTTTTGCAATTGAATCTTGTTTTGGTCTGATCATTTAATTTTCTTTCTTGGATTTTTATTTCCGCTTTTTTTTATAATTGATTTTTTTGAAATCTTAGACTGATTATTATTTTTTTCTTCACCAATATTTTTAAATTTTATAGCCCGTGATTTCGAATATAACTCTTGAATCTTTTTTTCTACTTTATCGAATACAGTTCCAGGATCATATCCTTTCTCAGTTTTATTTCCAGCTTTTACACCTGTAAGTATTTCAATTCCTTCTTCAACACGCGTAATTGGATAAATGTGAAATTTATTTTTCTTTACTACTTCAATGATATCTTCACGAAGCATGAGGTCTTTAACATTCTGTATTGGAATTATTACTCCTTGATTTCCTGTTAATCCATTCAATTTACAAATATCAAAAAAGCCTTCAATCTTTTCATTAACACCGCCAATAGGCTGTACATCACCTTTTTGGTTAAGTGATCCGGTAACTGCTATTGATTGTTTTATTGGTAGTCCAGATAAAGTTGAGAGTAGCGCAAAAATTTCTGTACAGGATGCGCTGTCCCCATCAACCATTCCATATGATTGTTCAAAAACAAGATTAGCATTAAAAGATAATGGTTGATCCTGTCCAAAGGTTTCTTTAAAATATCCCGAAATAATTAACACACCTTTGTTGTAATGTCTGCCGCTCATTCCTGCTTCGCGCTCAACATTTATAATTGCGCCACTACCGAGCGAAACAGTAGCTGTAATTCTCGTTGGCCTTCCGAAAGAATAAAAATCTGCATTATAAACAGCAAGTCCATTTATTTGTCCGACTCTTTCACCTTCGGTATCAATTAAAAAAGTTTTATCTTCAAACATTTCTGTCACTTTATCCTCAAGCATTCCGTGTCTTTCGCGCGCAAGTTGATAAGCTTTTTCTATGTGAGCTGCAGATACAACATTAAAGCCATCATCGGCTGCCCAAAAACTTGCTTCACGAGCAATGTCTGCTATTTGTGAAAAACGCAGAGTAAGTTTGTTCTGCCTTCCCGCAAATATTGCACTGATTTCTAAAAGATGTGCAATTGCAGTTTTATCAAACTCTTTTAGTTTTTCTTCCTTAATTAATTTCTTAATAACTTGCGCGTACTCAACTACAACTTTAGCATTACGAATAATTTCGTAATCAAAATCAGCCTTAACTTTAAACATCTTTTTAAAATCATATTCGCGTTCACTCAGATAAGCATAAATCATTTGGCTGCCGATCAATATAACTTTTGTATTAATATCAATTGGTTCAGGTTTTAATGATGTTGAAGACATAGAAATGTGATATGGTGATTCCTGAATTTCTAACTTATTGTAGGTAAGCACTCGTTTCAACGATTTCCATACTCCAGGTTCTTCAAACAGGTGCATCACGTTTAAAACTAAATATCCGCCATTTGCACGCAGCATTGATCCCGATTTTATGTTTGTAAAGTCACTATACCAGTTACCTTTACCATCATTTACTTTTTCTATCGTGCCAAATAAGTTTGTATAAGTTGGATTTGTTTCCACAATAACCGGGCATTCATTCGTTTCAGAGTTATCAAGAATAATATTCAAGTCGTATTCACGAAAATAATCAATCATCATGCCTTCCTGCGTCATTTCACCTTCAGGTTTGATGCCTTTAAATATTTGAACACTATCTAAAATATTTTCTTCAACAAGGTTAAGATGTTCTAAAGCTGAGTTAGAATTGTACTTCTCTTTTAAGCCTTCAAAAATTCCACGCACAATAACTTCCGCACTTTCTTTTTCAAGCTGCTGAAATTTTTCCTGGAATTCCTGGCTTATCTTTAACCCCTTCTTAAAAATTATCTGAAGTTTTGGCTGATGTCCGTTGTAATCAAGAATAATTTTCTGTGCATCTTCTTTAGTTAATTTATTTTGTTTGATAAGTTCTTCTAGTTGAAAAACAGGAACCGGCTGTCCCTCAATCAAAGGAATAATATCAGGCCTGATCTGTTCACCGACTCTAATCTGCCCAAGTGAAAATCCTTTCTTTCTCAATTCTTTATCAAAAGAATCCATCAACTCCTGTTCTTTTTGATTATACTCATCAACAATATTTTTTTTACGGGAAAGATAAAGTTCACTCTCAAGTGCAATTGGAATTCTTTGTTTTAAAACTTCAATAGCAGAATTAAGATCTTGTTTAAATTCTCTTGCCTGACCTTTATTAAATTTAATAAGCAGTGGTTGATCAGGATCGCGAAAATTATTTACATAGGCGTAATCATAAAGTCTGGGGCAATCCGCGCTTATTTTTTCCAGCATTTGCTTTACTGTAGTTGCTTTACCAGAACCAGATAAACCTGCAATGTAAATATTGTAACCTGGGCTGCGCAGATCCACTCCCATTCGTATTGCTTTTAATGCACGTTCCTGTCCCATAATACCTTCGATCGGACTAATATCCCCGGTAGATTCAAACGAAAATATATTTGGATTACATTTCCATCTTAGTTCTTCAGGTTTTAGTTCTCTATGTTTGAGTGTTTTTGGGCTTGCCATTTTTTGCCTATATATATTTGATAGTAGAAGAGAAAAAATTCATTCTTATTTTTGTATTGAAAACTAATTAAACTATAAGCGAATTTCAAAGATGAATAAAGCAGAAGTACGTAATATATTCCCTTATCTAAATAATGGAATTATATATTTTAATCACGCATCAACTGGTCCCTTCTCATCTCTTGTTGTAAACCGATTGACAAATCTATTGCATGAAAAGAGTGAAAGTATGATTGATGACTACAGTTCTTTTCTTAAAGTGGTTGAAGAAACAAAAATATTATTAGCTGAGCTGATCAATTGTAATTTTGATCGTACCGCTTTTATTGATAACACATCAAACGGCTTAAATATTATTGCACAAAGTATTTATTGGAAAAAAGGTGATAGAATATTATTAAATGATGTTGAGTTTCCTGCAAATGTTTATCCGTTTCTTAATCTAAAAAGATTTGGTGTTGAAGTTGATTTTGTAAAATCTGAAAATGGAATTGTAACTGCAGATCAGATCATCAGTTCGATTAAACCTGAAACGAAATTGGTTTCCGTAAGTTTTGTTCAGTTTCTTTCCGGTTATAAAGTTGATCTGGAAAAAATTGGGAATCACTGCAGAGCAAATAATATTATTTTTTGTGTTGATGGAATTCAGGGTATCGGTGTAATGCGGATTGATGTTAAAAAATACAAAATTGATTTTCTTTCCTGCGGTACACAAAAATGGCTTATGGGAATGCAGGGTTTAGCATTTATTTATGTTGATGAAGAATTCCAAAAGAAAATGATTCCTGCTAATGTTGGATGGCTATCAGTTAAGAATGCTTGGAATCTTTTGGATTACAAATTGGATTTAAAGACCTCTGCAAATGTTTTTCAAGGTGGAACATTAAACTCTTTTGGAATTTATGCTTTTAATACATCATTAAAACTATTTAAAGATTTTGGTTTTGATAATATTGAGTCAGAAGTTTTATCAAACTCAAAATATTTTATTGGCAAATTAAAATCCATTGATTTCGAGTGTGTTCTGTCTAATTATTCGGATGATGAATTAGCAGGAATCGTAACAATTAAACCAAAAAATCCAGAAGGAGTTTTTGAAATTTTAGGGAAGAAAAATATAATGTGTTCTATTCGGGAAGGATTTATAAGATTTGCACCCCATTTCTACAACACACGTCACGAGATTGATAAAGTTGTTGAGGAATTACAAAAAATTTGAATATCTTTAAACAAAAAAAATAAGGTTAGATATATGAAATGTTTTTATAGCATTTTCTTTTTGTTAATTGCTTTTGTCCTTTTTACAAATTTGACTCAAGCTCAAAATGAAAAAAAGGATTTGCGTATCAGCCCAAAGGCAGCGGTGATTCAGATAGTTGGATTTACTGAGGTCCGAATAGATTACAGCAGACCCGGAGTTAAAAAACGAGATATTTGGGGCAAGCTTGTTCCTTATGATGCAGTTTGGCGTGCCGGTGCAAATGAAGCAACCAAAATTACTTTTTCCAGTGATGTAACAGTTGAAGGGAAAAAACTAAAGAAAGGTTCATATAGCTTTTTTGCTATTCCCGGGAAAAATGAATGGACATTAATTTTTAACAAAGTTGCTGATCAATGGGGTGCATTTGAGTATAATGAATCCGAAGACGCACTTAGAGTTAAAGTAAAAACTGAAAAAGCTATCTGGCAGGAGTGGCTATCTTACACAATTAATAAAGCATCGGATACCGCTGCGGTAATTAGACTTGAATGGGAAAAAATAAAAGTTCCATTTAAAGTGGAAGTTAAATTGTGATCCGCATATCGCTTTATCCTAAAAGTCAAATTATAACATATTCTCGTAACACAGACTTGAGTCTGTGCTACGATTATTTATGTGCTAAATAATTTCTGGCTTCCTTAATTATTTTATCAGTTGGATATAAGAAAAGATAAATACTCAGAATAAAAAAGGGAAGAATTATAGTTAGGTATTTTTCCCAAACCTGATATGAGAATGGCATTATTAATATAAAAAGAAACCATAGTAATGTAATTATCACTTCTTTTTCTAAAGATTTATTTCTGATGTACACATAAAATCTTTTAAGTAATTCAATATTCATATAGCATCCTAGTAATAGAAAGAATCCCAAGACCATTCTTAACCAGAAACTATCCAATCCAAACATTTCTACCAAAGCCTGATGAACAAATCCCACAGATTTATAATCTGTAAACTCTAATGTTGCCATTGAAGTCTTAACCGGAAACAGAGACAAGACTATTGCAAGTGCAAATGAAATAAAAATGGTTGAGTAACTGAACTTTATCTTTTTAAAAAATATAAAGGCTAATGGAAAAATATAAATAACAGAAAAAGTTAAGTAAGTGTTTATATAATCCAGATTATACAATGAAGAATTTGGTACAATCCACTTTTCTATTCCGCTAGATGGTGAAATGTTTTTCCAGATCACAAATAGACCCAGCAAAGGTAAAAAACTTACTAACGAACCAATAATATATTTTCTATTTATGAGTCTATCACTCTTAAAATTTAAAAAAGAATAAATTATAACTGCTGCTGGAATGATAACGGCATATTGTCTACAAAGAATTGCCAACGCCGAAAATATAATGTAGAAAATAGTTTTGTTTTTTATAAATGAAATAATCGCGGCAAGTGATAGCATTATCGTTAGCATATCCGTAAACACAAAAACACTTGTACCAAAGAAATATGGATTGAAAACTATTAAAAGTGAAAGCAAGAGTACGTGAAATTCTTTCTTAACAAATAATTGGAAAAGGTAATAAACAAACTGCCACGTTATAAACGAAATTATTAGTGTAAGTATTCTTAGGCTCTCAGTTGAAGCCCCGAATATTTTAGCCCAAAGTGCGTAGAACATAAAGAAAAATGGCGGCGTAACTTCCGGATAATCTTTAATCGTATTAAAATTAAAATTATCAGCAAATAGTTTTATTGTTTCAACGATGTGTCTTTCGTCTCCGCGAAAGGGAAGTTTGAGTGAAATAATTCCGATTAATGTTATTGCGATAAGTGAAATTGCAAACCAAATATAGTAGGGTTTAATTTTATTCATTATAAGTTTGAATGAGGCTGTCTCAAAAGTCTGTTTTTGTTTGTCATTCCCGTGAAAACGGGAATCCAAAATACTTAAAATAAAACGGATTCCCACTTTCTCCCGAAGGGATGCCTATGGCAGTGGGAATTACAATTCTGTACTTTTTAATTTTGAGACAGCCTCATTCGCTAATAAAGTTAAGCTCTAATAATATCCAGCAACCCTTTAGTTTTTTCTTCCATCAGTAAAACATCACCTTTGCTTTCAACATTTAATCTAATGATTGGTTCTGTATTAGACATTCTTAAATTAAATCTCCATTCATCATATTCAACACTTAGACCATCTGTTCTGTCAACCTTACCACCAGTGTAAAGTTTTTCAATCTCTTTTAACTTTCCAGCAGGATCAGTAATAGTGGAATTGATTTCTCCAGAGCATGGAAAAGTTGCAATCATTTCCTCAACAAGATCGCTTAAGTTTTTATCTTCCTCAGACATAAGCTGCATAATTAATAAAAACGGAATCATTCCGCTGTCTGAATAAGAGTTATCCCTAAAGTAATGATGAGCAGACATTTCACCACCATAAATTGAGTTTACTTCGCGCATTTTTTGTTTTATAAATGCATGTCCGCTTTTGGATTGAACCGCAACACCTTTACCTTTTTCAACTATGTCAAGTGTGTTCCAAATTAATCGTGGATCGTGCACAATTCGTTCACCTGGAAATTTTTTTAGAATTAATTTTGCAAGTAATCCAACAATGTAGTAACCCTCAATAAAACTTCCTTTTTCATCAAAGAAAAAACATCTGTCATAATCGCTATCCCAGGCAACACCAAGATCAGCATTGTTTTTTAAAACAGCATCAATAGTTGGTTTTCTGTTTTCAATTAGTAATGGATTTGGAACACCGTTTGGGAATTCTGAATTAGGTTCATTAAAAATTTTAATCATTTTTACAGGAAGTTTGGATTCGATGGCATCAATCGCTAATCCGGCACTACCATTTCCGGCATTTACTACAACCTTAAACGGCTTTATTTTTTTAGGATCATAAAATTTGTTTAAGTTTTTTATAAAAGCCCCCATAACATCTACAAATTCAACAGACCCCTTCTTTGCACTTATTTCACCAAGATCATTTTTCAATATCATCTCTTCAACAATATTCAACCCGGAATCATATCCAACAGGAACAGAATCCTTTTTCACGAATTTCATTCCGTTATACTCAGGCGGATTGTGGCTTGCAGTAATCATTATTCCGCCATCGGCATTAAGGTAGGGAGTTGAGAAGTAAATCATTTCTGTACCGCATAATCCGATATTTACCACATTACTTCCGGCATCGGTAAGTCCTTGTATCAAAGCCTCGGAGATTTCAATGGAGGATTTTCTTATATCATATCCAACCACAACTTTGCTTGCATTTACGTGTTTTGCAAATGCTCTACCAATTTTATAAGCTAAATCAGGATTTAATTCTGAAGGTACTTTACCTCTAATATCATAAGCTTTAAAGCTGTTTAGTTTTTCCATAAGATTCCTTATAAATAAATGAAAAAAATATCCTTGAAAAATTAAAGTGTTTTTTTATCCCCAAACAGGGTCTAAGTTCGGTTGCAATTTAAAGAAAATTGTGATTTGAACATCATAATTTTTTTTGAAAGGTACTCATTTTTCAATGGACTTTTTGAATAACACTAACTACATTCGCTTAACAAATTTTATGGAGATAGTTATCGAACATTCTGATACTATTAAGTGGCACTTCGCTAAATGTAATCACATAAAATGCAACTCAATCTTTTTGGTCCATCCGGAAGAAAACCCGGGTGATCTTGGGTTCATTTGCCCTGAATGCAGCAGAAAAATACACACTTCACATATCGTTCAGTGCACAAGCTGCAGAACGGTATTAAATTTTGTTCGTGCTGCACCCAATGAAGAAAAAGTTGTATTTACGGTTCCCAAATGTTCTCATTGCATCGGAACGATTGAAGATGAGTGGGAAATTGAACCTTTATATCAACCGGATTCATATATTTAATTGCTTTTGTGCCGAAACAATTGGTTTATAAAAAACTTTAAACTCAATTGTTAAGTTTATCCTTTTATGCAACCGATCATAATTAGTATGGTGCATAAAAGGATTTTTTATTTATTTTTGCTAACGTTTTTTAGTTAATAATATTAAATCATAATAAGGTGTAGTTATGAGTTTTCTGTTTGGATCTTTCGCTAAACGAGCAGCATTAAGTGTTATCCTGGTGGGTTTTTTCATGTCATTTCAGGTTTTTGCTCAATCTGCAGACTGGATGACTCTTGATACCGTTAAAGCCGGAAAATTTGATAATGGTAAGATGTGGACTTTTGAGTATCCACCAATGGATTACTTTAGCGAGGCTTACAATTTTCAACCTGATGAAGCATGGTTTGAACAAGTTAGAATGTCCGCTCTCCGTTTTGCAAATTATTGTTCTGCTTCTTTTGTGTCAGCAGATGGATTGGTGATGACAAACCATCATTGTGCAAGACAAAGTATAACCCAGATTACTCAAGAAGGTGAAGATTTAAATACAACAGGTTTTATCGCACAAACTCTGCAGGACGAAAGACCTGTTCCGGGATTGTACGTAGATCAATTAGTTTTATTCAAAGATGTAACCGATGAAGTGATTGATGAAATCAATAGAGGCACAACTGATGAAGAACGTGCTAAGTTTGAAAGTGAAATAATATCAAAGATCGAGGAAAGAGAAGCAACGGCTACAGGACTTGAAGTAGCGATCACTCCCTTATACAATGGCGGTAAGTATTCTCTATATGGATATAAAAGATATACTGATGTAAGATTAGTTTTAGCACCGGAAGATCAATTGGGATTTTTTGGCGGAGATCCTGATAACTTTACTTATCCACGATTTAATTTGGACTGTAGTTTCTTTAGAGTTTATGATGATGATGGAAATCCATTGAAGACGGAAAATTTCTTTAAGTGGAGCGAAAATGGTGCTGCTGTTGGTGAACCGGTTTTTGTTGTTGGAAATCCGGGCAATACAGATAGACTAAACACAGTTGCTCAGTTAGAATATGCAAGAGATGTTCAATATCCAAGAACTCTCTCTTTACTAACAAGTCTATCAGACATGTACAAAGAAATGCTAAAAAAAGATCCGAGTAGAAGACTAGAACTTCAGGATATGATTTTTAGTTTTGATAATTCTATAAAAGCTTACGGTGGAATGTTAGAAGGACTAAGAAACCCTGTCTTGATGCAAAGGAAAAAAGATTTTGAAAAAACTTTTCGTGCTTCCGTTGATGCTGATCCTGAATTAAAAGCAAAGTATGGTAATTTATGGGATAAGATAGCAGAATCAAGAAAAAGGCTTGGTGAGATATCAAACAAAAATTTTGCTTTAAGCATGAACAGATTATCTGCACCACAATACTTCTTTATTGCTGATGAGGTAATTGCAATCGCTGAAAACCTTAAACTTCCTGAGAGCGAAAGAGATGACCTTTATGTTGGTGAAGAACTTGATAATACCTTAGCTACATTATTTCCTGAAAATTTTGATGCTGAAATGAACAATGTATTATTAGAAAATAAGATTAACTCACTTTACATGTATTTAGGTGCAGATGATCCTTTGGTAAAGAAATTTACAGGCGGTAAGCAAGGTAAAGAGGCTGTTGAATTTGTATTGTCTAATTCAAAAATAACCAATCTTGATGATGTAAAAGATCTATTAGAAGATGGAGCAGATGAAGTTCTTAAAGGAGATGATCCTTTTATTTATTTTATGATGAACTCTAAAGAACGAGCTGCGGAATATTCTAAGAAAGTTAATGATTTAGTTGAAGTTGAGTCAGCTTACTCACAACAGTTAGGTGTAGCTTTATTTGAAGTTTACGGAACTTTTATTCCACCAGATGCAACATTTACTTTAAGGTTAGCAGATGGTGTTGTTGAAGGATATCCTTACAACGGAACTTATGCACAACCTTTTACAACTTTTTATGGAATGTATGATCGTTATTATGGACAGGGGAAAGAATTCCCGTGGAGCTTACCGGAAAGATGGACACCTCCTCCTGCAGATTTTGACTTATCAACTCCATTTAATTTTGTATCTACAAATGATATAATTGGCGGCAACTCCGGAAGCCCAGTAATAAATAGGAATGCAGAAGTTGTTGGTTTAGCTTTCGATGGAAATATTCAAAGTTTACCAGGAAACTTTATTTTTAGAACTGAGGAAAACAGAACCGTTTCTGTTCACTCAAAAGGAATGTGGGAAGTAATAGATAAAGTTTATAAACTAAAAAGATTGAGTGCTGAATTAAAAGCCGGCAAAATTACCAATTAACCTTCAATAAATAATTAGTTATTCAATTCCCTTCAAATTTGAAGGGAATTTTTTTGCACATCCAGAATTCAATCGCTTTAATTCACACCTGATGTCATTTGTCAAAATAACCATGACAACTTTTTACATACATTTACCAGTGAGTGACACGCGTGACAAAGTATCGTTTTAGATTTGAATTAGAGATTAGCAATAGCATTTAATAAATTATTTTGAGAGAGGTTCAAAATGAAAGCAACAAGAAAACAAACAGCCGTAGCAGCAACATTATTTTTATTACTGATTATGGTAGCAAATCTAAATGTATTGGCTCAGCCAAATCCAATATCAAATATTACAAAAAACGAGTATGCTTTAGATAATCTAAAAACAGGTATAAATTCTGAAAATACTGGTGTAAGAAAAAGTTCAATTTACTTTGCAGGAAAATACAGAATAGCAGAAGCTGTCGGTTATCTTATTGAAAGATTAGAGAAGGAAGACGAAGCATCCGTAAGACTACTAATTGCATATTCACTATACGAAATAAAAAATGCTGAAGGTATGAAAGCCGTAAAAGAGTTATCAATAAAAGACAATGATGTTAAAGTGAAAAGAATGAGCTTTAATTTCTACGAAGAATATTTGAATAAAAGCAATACAACTGCAGCTCTATAAAATAAAATTGTGCCTCTCCAATAAGACCCGCGATTCTGAAAAGAGCGCGGGTTTTTTTTTATACATAATCAGATGACAAATTGAAAGAAGATATGAATAGATGAATATCTTGGCAAAGTGTTAAAAAAAGTTATTCCGTATTCAACTCCGGCTCCAATTTTAAATCCCTTCAAATCAAAATTTCTAAGATCAAATCCTGCTGATAAGGAAATAACAATTCCATAGTCCCATATATCTGTATCAATAAAAGTACGATCATTCAATGCAAGAGCTCCAACACCTTCCTCCAAAAACATTTTATTATCAAAATATTGAGTTGTAACTCCTTTAAAATTAAAGCCCATTATAAAAGGATTATAAGGTTGATTTGTATTCGGAAGTATTGCATTAAAATCTTTTGTATAAATAAAACTTAATCTTGGAAAAACTTCTTCAAATAAGGGAAAATCAGCTTCAATAAATAATGAAGAAGTGAATCCTTCGACTGATACAGAGTTGCCGTTGAACGAACCACCTCCAAGATATCCACCGACAGAAATTTCTGTTTGCGAAAATTGTGTGGATGAAAAAAACATTACAATTATTATTAATTCTTTTACTTTCAACTTTTATCCTTTTAATTTAGGTATAACAAAAATATAGACAAGCGATTCAAATCGAAAGGAATAAACATGGAGAAAGTTCTTTATCATTATAAAGCAAAGGTACTTAGCGTTTACGATGGTGATACATGTACTGTTGATATTGACCTTGGTTTACATATCTGGAATAAGGGAGAAAAAATAAGATTAAACAGAATTAATGCACCGGAACTGAGGGGGAATGAAAAAGCAAAAGGATTAATGAGTCGTGATTATTTAAAATCCCTAATCCTTGATAAAGAAGTTTATATCGAAACTATTAAGGATAAAAAAGAAAAGTACGGCAGATATCTTGGTGAAATTTGGTTAGAAGATGAGAAAGGAAAATTTATGAACATAAATGATGTTATGGTTAAAAATGGATACGCAAAATATCAGAAGTATTAAATTATATTAACGAGGAAACACAATGAACCGAACATCTAAAATTAATTTTACTATCCAGCTTGATGATAAGAAAATGCCTGAAAAAATTGAATGGCAGGCAGATGATGCTGATTTTACCGGAATGAAAGAAGCAAAAACAATGATGCTTTCTCTATGGGATAAAGAAGATAAAGTTACTCTGGGAATTGATCTCTGGACAAATGATATGCTTGTTGATGATATGAATCTGCATTTCTATCAGATAATCTTAAAGTTAGGAGATACGTATCGTAAAGCAACAAGCAATCCGGAAACTGCTAAAATGTTTGATGAGTTTGCGTCTCAGTTTGCAGGCAAAATTAAATTGTTTGATAAAAAATAATTTAGAGTTTTTAAATAATTCAAGATTGTAAAAGTTAACGACAAACAATATTTAACAATGTCTAATCGTTTTTTGTTTTTCATTGAAATTCCTTTTTGCTAATTTATTTATAAGATTAAAAAAAATATTAGGTTAGTATGGATGTTGAAATACTCTCTCGTCTGCAATTCGCTTTTACAATAGCCTTCCATTACATCTATCCGCCACTTAGTATTGGTATCGCAGTTAACCTTGTAATAATGGAAGGGATGTATCTTAAGACAAAAGATAAATTTTTTGAAAACATGACAAAGTTCTGGGTTAAAGTATTCGCTTTAACTTTTGCGATCGGTGTTGCCACAGGGATTGTAATGGAATTTGAATTTGGAACCAACTGGGCAACATACTCGCGTTTTGTTGGAGATGTTTTCGGAAGTGCACTTGCTGCCGAAGGAATTTTTGCCTTCTTTTTAGAATCAGGATTCCTTGCCGTGCTAGTCTTTGGGTGGGATAAAGTTGGACCTAAAATGCATTTTTTCTCAACGATCATGGTTTCACTTGGATCAATGTTTAGTGCTGTCTGGATTGTGGTTGCTAATTCCTGGCAGCAAACACCAGCAGGGTTTCATGTTGTTGGTGAAGGAATTAATGCACGAGCAGAGATAACAGATTTTTGGGCAATGGTTTTTAATCCATCTTCAGTTGATCGTCTTTCGCATGTACTTTCCGGTTGTTGGTTAGCTGGAGCATTTCTTATAATAAGTGTAAGTGCTTATTATCTTTTAAAGGATAGACATATTCGTTTTGCAAAAGCTTCAATAAAAATTGCTTTAGTTGTTGTGATGATTGCATCTTTATTCCAGCTTTTTACCGGACACAGAAGTGCAGTTGGGATTCATGAAAATCAGCCAGCAAAACTCGCTGCAATGGAAGCCGTTTTTGATGATCAAACAAATGCTCCTCTTTATTTATTTGGCTGGGTTGATGAGGACAATCAAAAAGTTAATTTTGGTGTGGCTGTTCCGGGAATGTTAAGTTATTTGATAGGCTTCGATACCAATACTAAAGTAACAGGATTAAATTCCTTTAAGGAAGAAGATAGACCCCCTGTTAATATAGTTTTTCAATCTTACCATCTAATGGTCACTATTGGGTTTGCTCTAATCGGAATTAGCTTACTTGGTGTATTTTTTTGGTGGCGTGGCACATTATTTAAGCAAAGATGGATGTTGTGGATTTTTGTCTTCTCAGTTTTGCTGCCGCAAATTGCAAATCAAATTGGATGGATAACTGCTGAAGTTGGAAGGCAGCCTTGGATTGTTTATGGATTACTAAGAACTTCCGAAGGATTATCAAAATCCGTGGAAGCAGGGCAGGTATTATTTTCACTGATACTGTTTATAATAATTTACATCGGGTTGTTCATTTTATTTATCTACTTATTAAATGAAAAAATACAACATGGTCCTGAAGATGTTGATTCAATTCCTTCTGAAATCGGGCATCCAAAGGCATAATAAAGTTTAAGGTGAATTATGGAATTTACTTTTGATCTAAATACAATATGGTTTTTCTTGATTGGAATTTTATTGGTTGGCTATGCAATTCTTGATGGATTTGATCTTGGAGTTGGTGCTCTTCATCTTTTTGTAAAAGATGATCTTGATAGAAGAATAATGCTCAACTCGATTGGTCCTGTTTGGGATGGAAACGAAGTATGGCTTGTAACTGGCGGTGGCGCTTTGTTTGCAGCTTTTCCGCATGTTTACGCTACTGTTTTTTCAGGGTTTTACACTGCACTTATGATGTTATTGTTTATGTTGATCTTTCGTGCTGTTGCTATCGAGTTTAGAAGTAAAAGACCAATGAGATGGTGGAGGCAAATGTGGGATGTTGCATTCAGTGTTGCAAGTATTTTTATTGCATTTCTTGCGGGAGTTTCAATAGCTAATCTGATTACCGGAGTTCCTATCGGGCCGGATAAAGAATTTATCGGCACGTTTTGGAGTCTGATAAATCCATACACGATTTTAGTAGGGATTACAACTGTTGCATTGTTTATGATGCATGGTGCAATTTATGGTGCGATGAAAACTGAAGGTGAGCTTCATAATAAATTAAGAGGCTGGATAAATAATACAATTATCTTTTTTATTATTTGTTATATCACCACAACAATGGCTACATTAATTTATTACCCTCACATGATTCAGCACTTCAAGGAAGTACCGGCACTCTTTGTTCTTGCAGTTTTAAATATGTTGGCTATTGCTAATATTCCCCGAGAAATTTCTAGAGGACGATACTTTTTCGCATTTCTTTCTTCATGTGCGTCTATAGCAGCATTACTTTCATTGTTCGCTTTTGGAATATTTCCAAATTTTGTATTAGCATCCAATAATCCTGAGTTTAGTTTGAACATTTATAATGCAGCATCATCACAAAAAACATTAAAAATTATGCTGATAATTGCTATAAGTGGTATTCCATTTGTCCTTGCATACACAATAAGCATTTATTGGATTTTCCGCGGTAAAGTAAAACTTAATAATATGAGTTACTAAAATAGATTTCGTAGGGCAGAATTCATTCTGCATCTTTATAATTAGAAAAATAATCACAGAATAAATTCTGTGTTACAAATAACTAAAAAATAATTATTATGGATTTAATACTTAGCATTTTCATCGGTATTGGTTTAGCGGCAGCAGTAGGTTTTAGGATATTCATCCCATTTCTTATCGCATCAATCGCTGCTTATACAGGAAATCTGGAATTATCTACTTACTTTGGCTGGATTGGAACATTACCTGCCCTTATTCTTTTTTCCGTTGCAACCGTAGTTGAAATATTTAGCTACTACATTCCTTGGGTTGATAATATTTTAGATGCAATTAACCATCCGCTTGCAATATTTGCTGGAATAATTTTAAGTGGTGCCGTGGTTACTGATTTTCCACCAATAATCAAATGGTCATTAGCACTTATTGCTGGTGGTGGAATTGCTGGAACAATTCACGCTGCAACAGGATTGATAAGATTAAAATCATCTGCACTTACAGGTGGAGTAGGAAATCCTGTAGTTTCAACTGCAGAAGCCGGAAGTTCTATTACTTTATCTGTACTTGCTATATTTATTCCTGCAGTTGCAGTAATATTTGTTGGGATTATGATTGTATATTTTTCCTTTATGATCAAGAAAAAGTTTTTTTCACCACCGCCTGAATCATAATCATTTAATGATTTTATAATCACCTTGTTTTAGATTTTCAAGCGTCCAATCACCAATTGAGTATCTAATTAATCTTAAAGTTGGATACCCAATTGCTGCTGTCATTCTTCTAACCTGTCTGTTTTTCCCTTCAGATATTTTTAATTCTATCCAGCTTGCAGGAATATTTTTGCGTTCTCGTATCGGTGGATTCCGCTCCTGTATTTTTGGTTCAGCAATCAATTTTGTTTTCGTAGGTTTTGTAAATCCATCTTTAAGTAAAATTCCCTTTCTAAGTTTATTAAGAGATTCTTCACCTGGAATTCCTTCAACCTGAACCCAATAAGTTTTTTCAAGTTTATATTTTGGATCTGAAATTAGATTTTGAAGTTTCCCATCGTCCGTTAATATTACAAGTCCTTCGCTATCATAGTCTAATCTTCCGGC
>JBBQSH010000008.1:0-44535 GCA_038214015.1 Ignavibacteriales bacterium
AGGGGTTTATAATATTTGAAGAACAGATTGAAAATTTCGTGAAACATTTGGAGAGGTTATTCAAAATTACTTGTTGGTACCAAAGTGGGGCCCACCCCTATTTTTATTGCGATTTTGGTTAATTTTCAACGGTTTTTACCAATCGAAAACAGTCCCTGACTCTCCGCTTCATAAAAATAAGCCTCAATTAGGTTCAAAATATGCTTCAGCGTTTTGAATTCTTTTACGTTTAATATTAATTAAAACAAGTTATTCAAGGTTACCATCTCTGTAAGAAAGTTTAATTTTTCCATTACAGTAATAGATCTTCAAAAACTCTTCCTTGCCAGAAATAATATCATCAGTAATCATATCCAAGAATTATTAGTTAATTAATAGTGTGTAAATATTTTGTCAAATGATTATTTAGAATCAGGAATCCACACAACTTTGTTTGATGGGAAAAATTTATCCAGCGGAGTTTATGTTTATAGAATTGAATCAGGCAGTTTTGTTAAATCTAAACGGATGATATTGTTAAAATAAATTTATGCTACCTTTAATACGATTTGTTTATCCACTTTATAGAAAAAGCCTCAGAAAAATTCTGAGGCTTTTTTGTTGAAGAACATTTTTATAAATAATGATCAGGCTTACTTCATCAACATCATTTTATTAGTTTGAGTAAAGCTACCTGCAGTCATTTTGTAAATGTACATACCGCTTGCAAGATTACTTCCATCAAAATCCACAGAATAGGATCCTGATGAAACATTATCATTCACTAATTCCATTACCAATTCACCCGTAACCGAATAAACAGAAATGGTTACCTTAGAATCAAATGGTACACTATAGTTTATTTTAGTTGTCGGGTTAAACGGATTTGGGTAGTTCTGACTTAAATTGAATGTCAATGGTGTAGTTACATCAACTTCAATAGTATTTGAATATGAGTAGCTGCCATCAAAATCAATTTGTTTTAATCTGTAAGAATGTGACCCAGCAAGAACTTGTTTATCTGTAAATGTATAGGATTGGTTCTCTGTCGTTGTTCCTGCACCAGGAATAAAACCAACTGTCGTAAATTGGCCGTTGATTCCTCTTTCAATCTCAAAGCCACGGTTATTAATTTCAGTAGCAGTTTTCCAGGTTAAAATCACATCACCTTTTACAAGTGAAGCAGAGAATGAAGCTAGTTCAACAGGAATAATTCCTGGGAATTCATCTGCGCCAATTTCAGGAATGCTGTCTCTTATTTCACCATCAAAGTCAGTTGTTACTCCTGGGATTGCGATTCCTTTACCCATTAAAGGAGTTGTGGTATTAACTAAATGTAAATCTGTTGAAGACACAAACAACGGATCGACACTTAAACTATTAGGATCCTGACTTGATGCTGTTTGCCATGCTAATAAAGTTGGGGTTGCCGTTGTATTAAAATATCCAACATTTCCATTAGTTGCATTTACTGGAAAGAAATCATTGTGATCAGAGGCTAATGTTCCAAGTGCCAAATCTCTATAAATACAATACGTTGTAAAATCAGGGTCTGCACTAACAACAATATTGTTTGCAAAATTATTTATGCCATTTGAAACAAATAATCCCTGATAAGAAACAGTTCCTGTTCCAATATCAGCAAGATTATTCATGTAGATTGAATTGAATGCTAAGTTTAAAGTTGCTGAGGTAGATGAATTTTTAATTCCTCTTACATAAGCAACCGGATTTGCAGCAGTAAGTTCAAATCCATAAATCATATTATTTGCGATATTATAAGTGCCAAAGGATTCAATACTGATAGCGGTATTACCAAATGTAGCAGCATTTGTTAATGAAGACACTTTTGAAATTTTATTCCTATCCATATTAATAACTGAATTTGTATCTACATCAACAGCATAAACTGCCTCATTAGATATATTGAATCCGATATTCTGATTGAGTATTATTTCATTACCTAAAATATCGTGGCTTCCTGCGCGATAAAGTACAATGCTTCTTTTCTTACCTTCAATTAAATTATTTTTTAAAGTAATGTTATAAGGATAATTTATAACATTTGGAGTACCACTCTGATAGCAACCATATCCCTGTGCACTCTGAACAACACCATCAAAATTTGCACTGATGTGATTATTCTCAAATAATATATTACGTGGTGACCAATCAATATTCAAATAATTTCTAGACCTAAGCATAACTGCACTGACAAATAAATTTCCTGAAGTACTGACACCTTGAGCTTTATAATAAATGTTTGTGTTTTTAACAACCATTTCAGAAACATCACCTACAATTAAAAGTGGGAATGCATTTCTCTGAGCAGTTAATGATGTTTGGATTGTTAAGTCTCTGGTCATTCCACCAACAGTATTTGAACCATCTATTACAATATTCTTTGTTGTTCTTAGACTATCCCAAGTAACATTTCCTTTGCTCGGAATACCAATAACTAAAGCACCTGATGGTCCGCTGTTTAGATCTGTGGGATAGTTAAGAGTTATTACTGGCTGAGTTCCTGTATAAGGTTTAAATGTAACTGTAAAAGTTCCTGGATTGATGGCTAAACCTAACCCAACCGCAGGTGTATAAGTTTCAGTAATATCACTTGTGATATAAAAAGTACAATCACCTGTAAATACAGCATCGTTTAAAACATCAAATGCTTCTCTCAATGTTGCAAATTGTGGATTGCTGCCGCCAGGACCACTCCCTGCAACTCCAATATAATAATCACCAGCTAATTGTGTTCTTAAATCTAGCTGGTATGCACCAAAACCATTATTAGTGGCTAATACATAAATGTTATAAATGAAATTACTAACCTGCTGAACAGCAACATCTCCAGCGCCATTTGTATTTGCATTTGCACCAAGTGTATTCGTAGTCCCAACAAGTTCAGCTAAATTAATATCGCCACCTGGAATTCTTACAATTCTTCCGTTTTGATTTCCCGTACCAAAAGCAAATGTTACAAAATATTCATTTGAGAAAAGGTTATTGATAAATCGAATTGCATTAGATCCGGTTGCAACTACACTACCGGAAACAGTGTCGATAACAGTTCCATCAGCAAGAAACTTTTGAACATTTTGTCCTCCCGCATTATAATAAAAGTTTGCATTTGGCAATGGGCCAACAGAAGCACTTCCAAGAGTTACAGACCCAAGACTAGGCAACGAAACTATTGTAGCTGTAAAAGTTAAACCGTTATCTGCAGTAGTAAATTTATAAAGCTCTTTAGTATTAGCAGAAGCAGCCCAGATAATAATTGAATTATCAGCAGTTGAGCCGGTTACAGTAAATTTATCACCTAATCGTGCGGCAGCTACTCCTGTATAATTTATTGCAACAACGGGTGAGTCTGCTTCAGTTGTATATTTATAAACTTTTAATGCGCTAGTGCTTGCGTTTGTGGTTAAGTTACAAACGAAAATTACACCATTTGAAGAAACTTCAACATCACTAACAGCATAAGTTCCGCCCGAGATTCCATCTGTTCGAAGCATTCCAAGAGAATCACCTGTGGCAGCATTGTATATATAAACAAAGTTTCCACCTGTACGGCTGACAATGTAGACGTGATTATTTCCAAAGGCTAAACCACGGGTAAGATCTGTACCAAACCATCCTGGGAGAGTGCTTGTACCAGCTGATTTTTCCCAAAGGGTTGTGACTTGCGAGTATCCAATACTCACAGTAAAAATTATTGCTAAGAAAGTAAAAATGATTTTTCGCATAAGTTCCTCTTTATATTAGTTGAGTGAATTGAAATAGATTATTTGAAGGTACATTTTAAATTTAATTGTTTCTATTGCTAATTTGTTACAATTAATTATTAGCAACATAGGTAATTTTTATTAACAAATCCAGATTTGGAAATAATATTTTATTCCCTTCAATTATTGTACTATAATAAGTTTATGATAACTAAATAAATGTTAAAGAACATATTTTGTTAAACGTAAATTATAACGTTGTTCAATTTAAACTGCTTACCTAAGTAAAATCATTTTTTTTGTTTCAGTATAGTTTCCGGCAATCAATCTATAAAAATACACACCACTTGGAAGAAATGAAGAGTTAAACGTAACCTCATAATTTCCTGAAGACTTATATTCATCCGTAAGTGTGGCAACTTCATTTCCTAACACATCAAATACTCTTAATGTTTGCCAACCGCTTACTGGTGACTGCCAACTGATTTTTGTTATTGAATTAAAAGGATTTGGATAATTCTGGTATAACACAAATTCAGATGGCACAATATTTTGTTCTTCTTCAACAGGTGTAGCTGGATCATAAGAAACCAATTTTATTGCATCCGCTACTATATATGTAGTTGAGGCTCCGGCAGTTCCTTTATTTGAAATAATAATTTTTTGAGATGTATCGGGTGAAAATTGATATGTTCCGATTAATTTCCAGATTGATCCATTTTGTACCTGGTTTACTCTTACTGTATCCGTGCCGTTTTTATGCTTTACTATAAAAGGTGTATCCGTACAGCGGTTTGCTGATGAAACCCACCATCCGTAAACTTCATATTGTGCATTAGCAGGAAATTGAGGACGAAATTCAGCGTAAGCACTTCCATCTCCAACAGGATTTAAATATGCAGGTGTATTTCCCCAATAACCCGGGTTTGCTGATGTGAACCATCCACTTCCTATTAAACTGCATTCCGGATCGCCGGTATCAATAACTTTTTCATAGTAGGGAGTTGCGGGCAGTTTTAATGAATCCTTATGAGTAACGGTTAATATTGTTGGAACAGGTCTTGATTCAGATGGTGAATTAACTAATTGATTACCAACTGCCATTTGTGTTGATCCGCCGCCATCAAGATTCATTGCCTCAACACAGCCAAGGTCAATCATAATTTGAGCGAGTTCCGGTAATCCAACACCTTGACTTAAAGCCTGTCTTCCATCAGCGACAATCATAATTACATGATTGTTTGGCGTGTAACCAACCGCTGTTCTCGGATCACCATTATCATAACCAACACCTGAACCCCACATAATTTCTTCGTTGTATGTTACATTTACTTGTCCGTTTTTAACTAAGGTTGGCGCACCACCGATACCAACTAACAAATTTTCATAAGCAGTGCCAGAAGCTTGCTGTGGTGCAGGAAAAGGTGCCGGCTGGTTAAATGTATAGGGCATTGGTTCATCAAAACGATATATATCAGAAACATTATTACTATAGTGGTAAATCCATTCAACGTCAAAAGTTCGATCGAACTTCATTCCGAAAAAACTTCTAATGACAGGATAAGATTGACTGTTTCTTGTAACTGCTCCAACATTTTGGGCTTTCACTTCATATGGATATACAACTGCAGAATATGAACTGGTACCACCGAAAAATCCACCATTAACACCTGCATAAGCACCAACAAAAGGTACAAAATTGTTTATCGTTTTATTCGGTCCGATATAGGGATGAATAACCAGATCAGAATTATTCATATCTACATCAATATAAAATATTTTTAAAATAGGGTTTGAACGTTCTCCGCTATAGATTTTTATTCCGGTTGGAAGAGAGTAGTTAGTAGTTATCTCAGTCCAGTTTATTGATTGTGAGAATGTGATGGTTGTTAATAAAACGGTTAGTACAAATATTTTTTTCATTTTAATCTCCTGTTCTATGTGGTCATTCTCGCGAAGGCGGGAATCTCATTATTATTTCAACTGGATTCCTGCTTTCGCAGGAATGACAATTACATTTTTTCAGATTACCCTAAAACTATTTTTACATTAATTTCTTTTTCAGAAAAATCATCTGGATTTATAAAATTAGATTCAACTTTAATTCCATTAACTTCAATGGATTTTAATCCTGAATTCTTTCCGTTGGGATTTTGTACTTCTAATTTAATTTTTTTGCCTCTAAAATTCCTTTCAGCAGAAAATGATTTCCACTTTGATGGAATATTAGGATTGATTATAAGACCTTTTAATGATGTTCTGAATCCGCAAATATAATCCATACCGATTCTAAGCATCCATACTGCTGTTCCTGTTAGCCAGCTATGGCTTGCCTGGTTTTCAGTTTCATGATCAGGACTAGTGATGTACTCAGCAAACACATATGGTTCTACTTCATATCTATCAATATTCTTCGAAGAATTGGTTGGAAGCATTTTGGAATAAGTTTCAAACGCAAAATCTACATCACCGTTTATAATTGAGGCTAAAACAAACCATGATGAAGCGTGATTGAAAACTGCGCCATTTTCTTTTTTACCAGGAACACAACGACTTATTAATCCGGTATTATCTTCAACCTCTGTGTAAGATGGATAAACAATCTGCATTCCGTATGGGGTTGTTAAATATTTCTTACCAGATTTCATTGCGCTCATTGCTTTTTCATCCGAAGCAAGACGTGATATGACAGACCAGCTTTGTGCATTAATAAAAATCTTACCTTGCTTATGTTTACTTGAACCCACTTCACTTCCATCATCTCTGAATGCGCGCAGATACCATTTACCGTCCCAGCAGCTTTGATCAAGTATTTTTCTCAATTGTTCGTATTTATTATTCCATCTTTCACGAGTTGAAAAATCTTTTTTATGTTCCAGCAGCTCAAAAGTTTTTTTGATCACATAACCAAGGAAAAACGCACCCCAAACTGTTTCTCCTTTTCCTTTTGGCCCGATATGATCAAGCGTATCGTTCCAGTCACCTGTCATAATCTTTGGTAAGCCACGTTCGGTACAAGCAGAGATTGCAAAATCAATTGCAAGTTTCATATGCTCATAAACAGTTGCCTCGCCTTCATCATAAAATTTTACAACTTCATCAAGAATAGAAAAGTCAGCAGTCTCATTTAAGTACTCAACAATTCCAAACGGAATCCATAATGGGGTATCTGAGTGATTTGTTTTTTCACCCCACTCAGTAATCTTAAAATAATTGTGAAGAGTTGATCCATCCTTAAATTGGAAACGCAAAGCATTCAGCAGTCTTTTTCTTACACGATCAGGATGAGAGATTACCATACCAAGAACATCCTGAAACTGATCGCGCATTCCTGTTCCAAACAATAATCCGCCGTGATAGTAACCGGAGTTACGAGCCATATCAAATGTTACGGCAGACTGATATTGATTCCATACATTTAGCGATAAATTAAATTTTGGATCGGGTGAGTTCACTTTGAAGTTGCTAAGATAATCAGTCCAATAATTTTTAAGATCATCAAGTTTTGCATTGATGTTCTTTAATTTTTTAAGTTCATTTAACTTAATTGCACTAAATGAATTTTTTTCTTCCTTTGGAACAACAGCAATTATAACTGCAAAATCAATTTCAGATTTTTTATCCAGAGTTATTCTTGATTGCAAAGCAGCAACAGGATCTCCCGCAGTTATTTCTGTATTAGTCATCTTTCCGGTTTCAACACAAATAGGATTTGATTCTGATCTCCACTTTCCGATAAAATTATCAAGACTGCCATCGAATCCGCTAACTGGAAGAGTTGTTGCAAAAAGTAAATTATATTTCCAATCAATATTAGGCTGAGCAACAGTAACTTTTTTATTTAATACCCAATAGCGGCGTGTACAAACAAGAGTTTCGTTCTTCTTATCAAACTTTATATCTGTAAAATGTTTATCGTTAGGCTGATTGATAATATCATTAAGGGCATTGCCCATCAGCAATTCGGTAAAAGAATAAATTTCAAGTTTTCTTTTTTTATTCGAAAGATTAGTGAGCTTAACTTTCCAAATTTCACCATCAACATCGTTTGGAACGAAGTAGGTAATTTCTCCACGGATTTTATTTTTCTCTGTAATAATTGCTGTGTAACCCTGTCCGTGTCTGCATTCATACTTATCGTATTTTTTATCAATAGTAGGTGCCCAGCTTAATGACCAATATTTACCGGAATCAACATCTTTCACAATAACATATCTTCCTGGGCGGTCCCACGGCAGGCAGTTGTAGCGCATTCTTGTTAATCTGTTATCACGCGGAGTTTCAAGATAACTAAATCCACCTCCTGTGTGAGAAATCAATCCGGCGTAATTTTCATTCCACATATAATTGAACCACGGGCGCGGAGTTTTAGGATCTGTAATTACAAATTCTCGTCCGTCTTTACTAAAGTAACCGTATTTATTTTTTATCATAGAACCTCTTTCCGGATTTTTAAAATCTAAGTGAAACTAAGTGGTCTTAGTGTCTTGGTGGTGATTCTTTTTACCACGAAGAAACATAGGACACCAAGAAACTCTAAGTAAAATTAATTTTATATGTTCCAATTTTTTTCTTTGCTAACGAAACAGAGAAACTGTTTTCATTCAGTAAATTAATTTCATCAACAACAACCTCTTCTAAAGTTACTTGTTCTATTTTAGATATTTTATTAAAGAATTCAACTTTACCATCAATATTTTTTTCTGTTGGATTATAAATTCTTAACACAAAACCACTCCCATCTTCAGATTTTTTCAATGCACTGAAAACAAGTTCATAGGGAGTAACTTTCATAAATGACATTTCTGCCGGTAGTTCTCCTTTAGCTTTACCAGTTTGAACAAGACTAATATGATTATTGAAGTTAAGCGCTTCTTTATAAACTTCTTCGGTTTGCCAATCACTTTTGTGCGGATAGAGAGCTAAACTGTAAGATGATTTTCCTAAACATTGACTCCCTTTAAGATGAGTATAATCCTGCTTTGAGCTTGGTGCGATTATGTATTCAAATCCGCGAAGTAATGTAATTGCTAATGTTTTCTTTTTGTCATTTAATAACTCGTATTCTTTTAAGCCATCAACCAAAACTGCCAACCCATTTTTATTATCGGTTACATCAACAAAATGGTGTAAAGGAAAATCATACATCGGTTGTTCAATCCAGTCTTTTGTATCAGGTCTTTCTGCAGAGCGTTTAACAACATCAAATTGTCCTTCACCGTAATGAAATTTTGCATCAAGATTTGTTGGGAACATAATTCTTAAACGATGACTTTCAGATTTATTATTAACCTCAATTTTTAACTCAACTCGCTTGGAATTTTTGTTTAAAGTAACGAATAAATCTGCATCAATACTTACGAGTTTTGGTAATCTTTTTTTTCGATCTGAAAGATTTATTGGAACTTTTATTTTATGACTTATCTTAACTGTGGCACTAAGTTCGCCATTCTGAACAAGTTTTATTTTTGGTTTACTATCTAAAGTTGTAACAAATGGTCTTGTTGGAATATTTATCCAAGCGTGTCCTGCTTCACCCTCATCATAAAAATATCCAAGAGTTTTAAACTCTTTTTTATTTGTTTTATCGAGAAGATCAAAAGTGCCGTTCGCATTGATTTTAATTTTCAGATACTCATTTTCAATTTTATTCTTAATCGCCAATTTAACTTTTGACTTTTGACCGCCAGCGGCGGATTTGGCTTTTGACTTTTTATTCGGCTTCAGCCAAAAAGATTTATAACCAAACCCAGGAACACTCTTTAAGTTAACAAAGCAATGATATCTCATCATATCAAAAAACATTGGACGATCGATCGATTGCTCCAGCACCGGTTGATGCTGTTCAATCTTATTTATTTGTTTATCAATTTCATTTCCGTTCAGATCATAAATTCTAAAATCACCATTATCAAATTCTTTTGGAATATCGATGAAACATTCAACAACTTCATTTCTCACATAGTTATTTGGATTAAATGCAACTAAGAAAAGTTTTTCATCACTGACTTCTGGAAGCTTAAGGTTTTTAACAATATGTTTAAGCGATCTTTCAAAAACACCTTTGGAAATTTCTATTGCCTGCCTGTAACGATCCATCATATCATCATGAATCTGATCAAGACTGCAACCGCCAATTGAATCGTGAGAAGAGTTTTGTACGATTAGCTCCCAGGCTTTATCAACGTAGCTGTCATTAATGTTTCTTCCGGTTAATGAGAAAAAAACATTAAAAGGTTCAGCATAAAACTGAATCCACTTTTCAGCTTCGAAGTTCTTTTGCTTAAGATACATTCTTGCAGAAGTTGTGTATCCATACATATTTCCGCTTCGTCGATCATATTGGGAACTTCTTCTTTCTCCATATACTTTTTTTAGAGAATTAACATCAACACTTTCAAATAATAGTTTTGCATAATCTTCTAAAGTGGAGTGTACAACATTTAAATCTGGAAAAATCTTTTTAATATCTTTTATGATCTTAACTGTTTTAACATTTGGTCCGCTCGAATCGTGTCCTTCCATCCATATTACGTGTGGTGTGGTAAAATCATCAACCTGATCATTTATTATTGCTTCAACCTGCTTTTTGATATTTTCTGGATAGTATCCATCAACAGGATCAACAATAAAATAATCTTCTTCAGCTAATTTGCTATCAGAAAAGTGAAATGGAACACCGCCCCGTGACCATTTATATTCAACATCAGAGAAGAACTCATTATGAACAGCCGGACGATAAATGTAAAAGTAAAAATTGTACCTCGGCATTGTTGAGAAACGAGAAGACACAGCTTCTGTTCCATCGGCACCAATCCATAAAAATTCTGCTTTTGGTGAATCGATTGAATTAACACCTCGATAAAACATTATCAGTTCAATACCAAATTCCTTGTAGATTTGCGGAAGCTGGGATATCTGTCCCCAGGAAAAAGGTGAGTAACCAATTTTAGAAACGCGTCCGTATCTTTTGCTTATCTGATGCCCAAGTAAAAGATTACGAATTAAATTTTCTCCACCTACCTGAAACTGCTCAGGCAGAACATACCAGGGGCCGATGAATAATCTTTTTTCTCTAACAAATTTAATTATTTGCTCTTCTTTGTGTGGATGAATTTCAAGATAGTCTTTTATTACAATTGATTGACTGTCAAGATGAAATGCTCTGTATTCAGGACTCGTTGCAAGTATTTCGAGCAATTTGTCAATCATATCAACAAGCATTTGCCTATTACGCTGAAATGGATAACGCCACTCACGATCCCAGTGAGTGTTTGAAATTACATGGAATGTTTTGTCGTTGTAGTTTTTCATTTTTTCACTTGTTATTCCCGCGCAGGCGGGAATCTATTTCATTTATTTTATTATCACACTTCGATTTTACCAAGGGTAACGATTAAAAATGTTTACATAAACAAATTATGTTTTAATATCACCTCTGGTAATCCACCTTTACAAACATAAGTTGCAGCTTTAAGATTATGTCCGCTTGTTTCTGCAAATGGAACTGCTATAGATAATCCAATACCCGCAGCTCGTATTGCAATTGTGCCGCTTTCGCTATCTTCAAATCCAACAACCTGACTAAATTTTTCTCTAGGCACGTTTAACTTATAAAGTGCAATACTGTAAAGATCACGATGAGGTTTTAATCTTATTTCGTTTGAGTTGCTGGCAGTAACAACAGTATCATAATAATTTCTGTAGTCTTTGAACTTCTCGAGTATTTTTATTTTTTGATCAGATACCGGAATAACTTTACCCAGAATAAAACTGATAATTTTAAAAGTTTCTCTTAATACAATATCAGCTTCATAGAATATCGATGAAGTAACTATAGCAACTTTTACAGGATTCTCTTTGAAATAACTACAAAGTTTAATAAAAGATTTTTTTGCTTTTGTAATATTTTTCTCAGGGAATTTACTTTTGGATTTTAACTCGTAATCAATGAGAAGTTGATTAAAATAGATTTCTTCATCGGATATTATTAAACCCTTTATCAGTGGTAGAAATATTTCAATTCCGGGCATTGCCTCAATTAAATGCTTATCCGGATTAGAGAAAAGTTTTTCAGCAATAAATTTTCCTTCACCAAGTTTTATTCGCTCAAGAATTTCGTGATATCGCTGATAGTAAACATCAATTCCAATTCTTACCAGTGAATTAAAATCAGGTTTTTTGAAAAAAGGACTGAACCTGTTGAAAAAATATTCACTTAACTGTTCTTCATCTTCATCATCAGGAAGTGTTAAAGGATTTAGTTTTAAAAGCCTTTCATCTTGTAATAAACCTGCGCAGTTTAAGTCATTAAGGTTTTGAATAACTTCTTCCTTCCGCTTGGCATCTTTACCATAAACAATCATCCATCCTGCAGCATATAAAAATGATTTAGTTATTTGATCAGACTTAAATAATTTTTGATACTTATCGATTAAATATTCAACGTGCTTTGTTGTGCTATTACCAATTATGTGCGGGTAATCTTTTATAGAATCAAGACCTTTCCAATCCTCACTTAAAATTCTTCCGGAAAGTTTTCGTACCATAAATTCCAGTGAATTAATACAAAGTGCTTCAGTTGTTGTTGTAGTGCCGTCCATATCCATAACGGAAGCAATTAATGATGCAACCGGTTTTTTAATTTTTGGTGCAAGCGGATAAAGTTCATACTCGGGATGGATGTATCCTGGATTTTTTACAACAGCAAATTCATCTCCAAGTTTTGAGATGAGTTCCTTTGCTTCTTTTTTATCTACGAATTTCTTTTTCACTATTAATTCCTTTTTTGTGTCTTGGTGTTTTAGTGGCAAAAAAAACGCCACAAAATCACTAAAGCACTAAATTCCGCTAAAAATATTTTTACCAAACTCCAGCAATTCTTTAACCTCATCATCACTTTGCCCTTCAGCATAAATTCTTATTATTGGTTCTGTTTCTGATGAGCGCAAAAGCAACCATCGATTTTGGTCCTCTAAAATAAACTTAATACCATTTAATATTTCACGACTGCTCAGAAAAGTAATTACTTCTTTAACTATAAATGAAGAAATGTTCTTTAAATTTTCATTAAATAAATCCGGCAGCCTTTTCGCTCTGTCTTCATTTTTATATGTAAGATCAATTCTTGAGTAGTAAATCAATCCAAATTCTTTTCTTTTATGAGCAGCATATTCACTTAATTTCTGATAACCGGATTCAGCAAGCATTTCAATCATAAACAGGGCTGATAAAAGTCCATCCCGCTCCGGGATATGAATCCCGTATCCAAAGCCGCCGCTTTCTTCGCATCCAAAAGCAATTTGTGATTTTATCATTTCTTCTGTGATGTATTTAAATCCAACCTGCACATCAATTACTTTTCTGTTTTCATGTTCAAAAAGAGTTCTAAGTTTATCAGTAACTGATGAAGTTTTCACAATGTTTCCATTAAAAGACTTTGTGTTTATAACATAATCAGCAAGTAATAAAATAGTTTCCTGTGCACTTAACCATTCACCGTTATCCAGCATTACACCTAAGCGGTCTGCATCGCCATCGGTAGCAAGTCCAAGTGAATAATTATTTTCTTTCAATTCTTTTTTTAGTGGGTCAAGATTTTTCTCAATCGGTTCCGCAAGTCTTCCATAAAAATTTTCATCAGGCGGAAAAAATATTGTTTTAACCGGTATATTGTGTGCAAGTAAAATTCTTTCTAAATAATTTGAACCAGCGCCGCCCATAGAATCAATTAGTATAGTAAGTTGTGAACTTCTGATTTTTTCAAAATCAATCAACTTTTCAATTTCTGCAATATAAGGTAAAAGAATATTTATCTGTTCAATATTTTCTGCGTTTTTTTTGATTGGAGACTTTCCCAGCAGTTCTTCTACCTTCAACGTTTCTTCAGTTAAAAATGGTCCGCCGTAATAAGCTTTAAATTTTATACCATTGTATTCAGGCGGGTTATGCGAAGCAGTGATTATGACTCCGGAACTTAATTGATTTTGCTTTACAAAAAATGAAAGAGCAGGTGTTGGAATAATTCTGTCTGATAAAAAAATTTTTATACCATTACCAGAAAGAATTTCTGAAAAAATTTTAGCAAAATGTTTTGAGTTTCTTCTTCCATCAAATCCAACTGCGATTTTTGGAGAAGAAAATTTTTGAATATTATAATCGGCAAAAGCTTGAGCGACTAATGATACAGATTTGTCATTTACTTCGCTGTCTAATAATCCCCGCCACCCGTCCGTACCGAATATTATTTCCATATTTTCTTTGTAAGATTATGTTGTATCAATCTTTGCAAATCGGAGTAAATTACATTACGTAATAATTTATTTTGCTTTACACTTAATGCAGCCAGTGCACCGCTGGCTTCACCAGTTGCAGAAGATGTTGGTTGAATTCTTAATGCACTGTGTCCTTCGCGTGTTGATGAAATACATCTGCCGGCAACTAAAAGATTATCTGCATCTTTAACAATCAAAGCACGGACGGGAATTTCATAATATTGTCCTTCAGGCAAATGTTCCATTCGGCTTTCTTCATCTTTTTGTCCGTGAATATCAATTCCATAAACAGCGCGTGCAACTGCATCATCAAATTTATGTCCGAATTTTATATCATCACCAGTAACAGCATAATCACCACCAGCCCTGCGAGTTTCTCGCACTCCAACCTGCACAGCAGTTTCCAGCAAAATAGAATTTTCAAATCCTGGTATTTCATCCTGTAATAATTTTACAACTTGTGAGACTTGTTTTCTGCCAAGCAGTTCTGCTTTGGTTAAGTTGTAAGATGTTGATGCATCAATACCAAGTATGTTGGATGTATTGAATGAACCCTCACCCGATTGTGGTAAAGTGGTAAAGAAAATATATTGTAGATCTTCCTGTAATCTGCCTTCGCTGATCGCTTTCTTTACTTGGCTGAAATATCCCGCAATCGAAATTATCTTGCTGAAATCAAAATCATATTCCATCCAATCGAAGAAATTATCTCTATTTGCTTTTGCATATTCAGTAACTGTATTGATGTCAATATTTATCATTCTGAAGAATAATGTTAATGCTTGCAGTTTACCTGTTTGTTCATCGCCTTTTGCATAAGGGAAATTGCCAAGATAGAGTAATTGTGCATCGCCTGTTGTATCAATAAAAACATCAGCGTGAATAATATATTCAACACCATTTATTAAAACTGTAAGTGAATCTATTTTATTTACAATCCGGTTTACTTTCAAAATCTCAGAATGAAGAAGCACTGAGCAATTTGCATTTTGCAGAAGATTAAAAGCAGCAGCGCGAAAAGATGAAGCATAAAATCCATTATCAATCATTCCATTTCTGTTACGCATTTCCATTTCAATATCTTCAAAGACACCACGCACTAGAGGTTCTCCATTTACAGAATGTTTCATAAAGGGGGAGACCATTCCTGCTGTGGACATACCGCCTACAAAACCATAATGCTCGATAAGCAGAACAGAAACACCTTCTCGTGCTGCTTTTACAGCGGCACTTATTCCGGCAATTCCTGCTCCGGCTACAATAACATCGTATTTAGTTTTTAGTTCATTCATTTCTTAATCGCATCAGAATACCAGTTTGTAATAATATGCGGCCGAGTTATTGCACTACCTACTACAACTGCATAAGCACCAATCCTAATCATTTCACCAGCATCAATCGGAGAATTAATTCTCCCTTCAGCAATTACCGGTTTTTTAATTCTTTTAACTAATGATTTTACTAATTCAAAATTTGGCGAATAGATTTTATCATTAACTGTATCCGGAGTATAGCCATTCAGGGTAGTAGAAATAAAATCTGCACCTGCTTTTTCACACTCAATAGCTTCATCTTCTTTGGCAATGTCTGCCATTATCAGTGCATCAAATTCTGATTTTATCCTGTTGATAAATTCGGGTCCTGTCAGTCCATCACGTTTTCTAAAAGTTCCATCAACAGCAATAATATTACAACCAATCGAATAAAGATCATCAACATCAGAAAATGATCCCGTTATTCTCACACTTCCATCATCAAATTTTGATTTGATAAGTCCGATTACCGGAACATTAACAGATTCCAGAATCACTTTTGTTTTTTCAATCCCTTCACTACGAATTCCAATCGCTCCACCAGCAATTGCGGCTTTTGCAAACATCGTTACACCTTCAGGTGAGTTGAATGGAGAATCACCTTCTGCCTGGCAAGAGACTATCAATCCGTGTTTTAGTTTTGAAATTATTTCGTTGTTCATTATTGTTCTGTCATTCCCACGAAGGTGGGAATCTACTTTAAATAAAATAATATGGATTCCCGCCTGCCTGCCGGCAAAGGCAGGTTTCCACGTGAATCTAATTTTCCTTAAATGTTAATTATTAGTTCCAAACATTCTTTAAATTTTTCATGCGCTTTGAATGTTTTAATTAGTTTACCTTTTATATGAAAAATACTCTCTGAGATTTTTAATTTGTCAACCTCATAAATTTTTTGCGATTGCGGGGCGATTAGTTGAATTCTGCCGCCGCTTTTATGAACTACTTCTTCAAATTCATTTAGAAGCTTTTGTGAACCATTCTCAATAAAAAATTCATTTTCAGGTTTTGGAATTTTAAGTGAAAGCCAGTAGCGATTATCATCAAGTTTTATAAAATTATGGATACGTTCAAAGCCTTGCCATTTATCATTCTTTAAACCGGTAAGAAACATATTGTAATAAAGCCCACCCAAACTTCGCTTAGCATTTTCAAGTTTTAGCAAATCATATTCATCAGAAGCATCAACTATTGTTTTTCCTTTAACATGAAAAATTCCTTCTTTACCAGTTAATGATAATTCAACATGATCTGCTCTCTGCTTCATATAAAAAGGTACGATGTGAAATAATAATTCAACTTCAGAAGCTTCAATTAATTCCTGTAAAATTATTTTAACATTTTCAGGATTTAAGATAAATTCTTTTTCTCTTTCATACAGAATTCCGTGTTTCAGTTCTCTTACTTTATTAAAAACATTTCTACTTGATTCATTCAATTTATTTTCATCAACTAATTGCAAACAATTTAAACTTTCCGTTATACTACCGCCCAAAAAACCATAGAAGTTAAGAAGCAAAACACTTTTACCTTTGTTTGATAATTCAAGTGCAGTTAAAACTCCAGCCAGGCCGGCAGAATAAATTATATAATCGTATGTCTTATCAATATTCATAATTATTTCTTCGGAGAAGCTATCACAATTATTTTTTCATCTTGCGGAATTTTAGAAAGTTCAAAATCAACAAGCGCCATAATCTGTGATTCTTTTATTAGTCCTGTAAAATCAACAATCTTTGATGAGATAAGTAAAAATATATCCGGTACAAGTGCACCTGCATCACCAAATGTTGTAAGTGTTTCAATCATTTCTTTTATTTTTGATTTAACAGAGCTTGCGGAAACGCTTTCGCACAATGCATCATTAAGCTGAAGTTTTATTGTTCCTTCACGATCAATTACTCTAAGTTTTTGTGATTCCTCTTTTACAAATCCAAACAAATGCTTTTTAATTTGTTTATAAGTTATTGCATAAAAGAATGAAGTATTTCCTGAAACTGTAACTTTATCTTCAATAGTTCTCATCGAAACTGAAGCGATTTTTTTAATTTCATTTTCAGTTAATGCTTTGATCTCAACATCACGAGAGCGCATTTCACTTGAGCCCATAGCTACTGCAACAACTTTTTTATTCTTTGAATCAATTTCAACGGTTACTTCTATCGATTCCGGAACAGCACCCATCGATGCAACAGAATTAAATGCCTGCTGACGTAAAGAAATTATATCATTCTCAGTTGGATTGACAATCGTTTTTTCAACCGAGTCGCGTATCATTCCAAGTGCTGCACCAATCGCTGAAACAACTTCGCAATCTTTTGCAATCTTATGAGGATAACTTAAATGTTGTGCTGTAAAAGGAACTAATGCCGTTGCTCCGCCGCCGCCGCCCACAAGCTGAATCAATTCTCTATCTAACTTGTATTCTCTTGAAAGTTGATTGATAACAGGTTTAATTTTTTCTGCTGAGATTTTTAATATTTCTTCAGCAATTTCTTTTGGCTCTTTGTTTAATATTTTTGAAAGAGATGCCAAACATTTTTTAATTGATTCAAGATTTGCTGCACCATGACCATTATCCTTTACCAATCCAAGAAAGTTTGCAGCACCGGTTGGAGTAATTGTAAATCTCTTTTTGAATTCCGATTTAATCTTTATAGACAGATAATCATCGGGATCATTTTTTAACGGCTGTACTTTTTCTAATTCAATATCAGAAAAATCCTCATCACTGAAAGAAACGTAATTTAACTCTGCTATATGAGCACTTCTTGGACCAACATCAACAATTTTATTTCCTTGAATTCTTGGCACAGAGCCTCCAGCGATTCCTAGTGTTCTTACATCAAGAGTTCGTAAGTAAAGTCTATTACCGCCGATTTGTGCACTCTTTACCTGCGGCTTACCATTTTTAATAACAGAAATATCAGTTGATGTTCCACCGACTTCAAGAAAAATTCCATCCGAAACTTTTTCATACATTAATGCTGCGGCAACTCCTGCGGCAGGTCCCGATAACATTGTGAGTATCGGACGCTTCCTCATTTCATTAATGTCCATAATTCCGCCATCGGAACGCATTACCATCAATGGAGCTTTAATGCCGCTTTTTCGAATTGCCTCCTCAGTCATGTTTGCTGTTTCAAGCATCTTCGGCATCATACTAGCATTGATAACTGCTGTGCGAGTACGAACTCTTAAGCCGTATAATTTAGAAATCCTGCTTGCAGCTGTTGCCTGAAGATTCATATTCTCTGCAACAGACACCACCAAATCTTCATTCTTTGTATCATCAACACCAAATGCTTCTGATGCAACAATGACCTGAGCACCTTCTGTCAGTAAATCATTTATGTTCTGTTTGATGATATCTTCACTGAACTGTTTACTTACATCAATAAATCTGAATTTTGTTTGAAGAAATTTGCCTGGTGAGAGTTCAATATTTTTAAGATTGATTTCTTTCCTGGCTCGCATTCCTTCAAGACCTTTACCCATTCCAATAATTCCAACAATTGCAACATCACCTTCGAGCAAAGCATTAGTTGCCTGAGTAGTAGAGTGAGCAATTAAAATTATTTCATCCGGATTTATTTGAGATTCTTTTATCAGCAAATGCATTGAATCAACAACGCCTTTAGCAACACCCTCAGAGGCTTTATGAGTTGTAGGAACACACGCTTTGCCGATAAGTTGATAATCACTTATATCAACAGCAACGGCATGTGTAAATGTACCGCCAACATCTATTCCTATTTTTATTTTACGGCTCATTAAAAATTTTTTTATTGGTTGTCATTCCCACGTAGGTGGGAATCTATTTTAAAAATCCTGAATTCCTGCTTTCGCAGGAATGACAGGTAATCACATAAACATTACTGATGAAATAATTAAACCAACAATTGCAAGTATCCAGGTATAAGTAATTGTATTCCATAAAACTTTTTGAACATCAACTCTCATTTCATTTGCAAGCCAAACATTGTGTGTGTTTGTTGGATCGGAAATTCCTTGAATTTGTCCAACTGCCAGAAGCAATCCCATAACAGCACCGGGATTCATTCCGCTTGCAAGAAAAACTGCAGCAACTCCGTATCCCATTCCCCATACATTTAATGGACCACGATACAAAGCCAAAGGTGCAGCCAAAGTAAAAATTAAAACATAAGTATATTGATTTGTTGGAACTATCTGAGCCATCAATGGTTTGATAATGTTGAGAACAGGCCAGCCATTTGGATATTGGGGCAATTCTCCACCCGGACCCATAATTGCAACAAGCAGCATTCCAATTCCAAACATTAAAACAACTGCAGGCATTACTACTCCGCCGCCCTCAAAACAGGCTTGAATGAATAAATTAAGTCTGCCTTTTTTATATGTAGTTAGGAAAGCGTAAATCAATCCAACGATAAATGCTGCAATAAAATTCACATCAAATAAAAGAATTAAAAATAATGGAAGTATTGGCGATAAAAATGAAATCCAATGAGGTTGTAATGCTGTTTCATTTTTTCTTAAAACTATTCTGAATAATGCTGTAAGGAATAAGAGTAGTATTCCAATGGCAATAATCCATTTAAATGTAATTCCCAGTCCTGAAAGAATTTCACCAGCTTGAATTTTAAATTCCTTTGAAGAAATGGAGATGAACAAGTAATACATCACTGCAGTAGAAATAATAACAAAAGAACTTCGTAAAATTATTTTTTTAAAATTTAAATCATGCCCATCACGATAAATTTGAATTGTGATGTAAACTATTGCTCCAAGAATTGAAACAAGAAACATCAGCATTGCAAAAGGACGAATTTCATCAATAGTTAGACCCATTACGCTTATATATACAGCCCAGTTACCAACGTTTAAAATTCCGCCAATGCTTAATCCGAAAAGAAAAATTCCCACAGAAGTCATCGGACCAATTCCAACGGATGACATTATTGGAAGAACAATGGTGGCAACCATAATAATTGCACCCAATCCGCCAAGGGTTGTAAAAAGAGCAATAATTAATAAAAGTAAAATAATGGCAATTAACCACGGATTGTCACCGGAAAGCTCCGCCCCTTTTTTTATGAATGCCTCCGCAACACCTGTCTTTTGCATTAATACACTTAGCATACTGCCAAACATTGCAATAGTGTACGCCTGATAAAGTTTGAGGGAACCTTGTCCGATTACATATTCGAGAATATCTTTAAAGTTAATTCCCCCAATAAAGGCAATCAGAACAGCCATTAGTGGTAGTGCAATAAGTGCGGGAATTTTCCGGAAGAACATCATCAATGCCATTAAAAGAAAAACACCGATGAGTAATATAATTTGCAGTAATTCCATAAAAGGTTTCGTTATATAATATTAAATTTAATTAATTATTGTTAAAACTTTTTATCTATATGATGATTTAATCAAATTTTTTTTTTCTTATATTTAGTTCAGAAAATAATATTGAAAATAATTTTAGAACGTATTAAAAATTTATGAGGTGGTTATGAAAAATTTTCTACAGCTTATCATTCTTTCTTTTTTGTTAACTTCCGCTGTCTATTCACAAAATCCGTGGGAATACACGCAGCAATTATATTTCCCTCCGGCAGATAGCGATATTGTTAGACCATTCCTTTCAACTTTAACTGAGGATGGAACTTTATGGGTAATTTCGAGCAGGATTCAAGATGCTGCTGCACACAATGCAATTTATTTTTTAACACCAGGCGATACAGTATTTCAGAAATTTATTGATTTTAACAATAATGGAGATTCAGATTCATTACTTGGAAATATTGGGGCGTTACGTGGTATAGCTGTTTGGGGCAATACTCTATATGTAAGTGCTTCACAACCATATCCTAAAACTCAACCAAACACCGTTGCCGCAATGTATTTGTATCCAAACTTTGATACCCTTCAGGTAATTAAATATGGATTTGGAATTCAGGGTGGTGGTTACGGTTCTTATAACCATGGTATTGATATAAGTAAAGACGGTGTTATTTATGCAGGCATCTCATTCGGTACAACTTTCAGATGTTACAATTTTAGCGATACCATAACCGTTGCTGGCTACGGTTCATATATTCCTCCAGCACAATATGCATTGGAACCAGGCGGTGCCCAGTTAGGTGGAATTGATTTAATCAGAGATGTTGCACTTATTCCTGATGGTGATTACTTTAATACTTCTACTCCATTTTATACTTCAAGAAATTCTTATTCAAGCACACAGCAGACAGGAGGCATAGCAGTTTGGACAGGCGGAACTCAAAGAACTCCTGTTGACTATTCCGGACAAAGAATTTTAGATGCAGATAACTTTTTAGCTTTTAACAATATTTATCCTTGCGGAATAACTCACGATAGAAATAACCTGCTTTGGGTTGCCGGTGTTGATAGTACCCGCCGATGGGTAAAAGCTTTTTATATGGATGGAATATTTGCTTTACCGGTTTATGACATGCCAAGTCAGTTTAGCGGTGATATTCAAGATCCTGATGGTGCACCAATGACTTCACCTTCAGATGTTGCAGTTTCATTAGATAGTTCCACTGTTTACGTTATTGATGAATGGTCAAGGTCGGCATTTAAATTTACGCGAACAGCCGTTAGTGTTGAGGAAGAGATAATAGCAAATATCGATTTTAGTTTAGAACAGAATTATCCAAATCCATTTAATCCATCAACATTAATCAGATTTAATTTACCGCAATCATCAAATGTTAAACTTGTTGTTACGGATATGTTAGGAAATGAAGTCCAAACTCTGGTTGATGGTTTTGTTTCAGCAGGCAGACATACAAAGTTATTTAAAGGCGATGGATTATCAAGTGGAATTTATTTCTACACTTTAATGACAGGCGATTCTAAGATCAGCAAAAAAATGACATTACTTAAATAGTTTAATGCCCGGGATGATTTCTCGGGTTTATTATTATCTGATTTAATAGATTTTTATGAATATATCAGATATAAAAAATCTGTATAAAATATTTTTTATTATACTTTTTCTTCTGTGCATCAATATTTTTCCGCAGGGACAATCAGGAAAAATATCCGGGATTGTTATTGATGCATCCACTAAAGAACCACTTATTGGTGCTAATGTTCTGATTGAAGGTACCAATCTTGGTGCTGCCACTGATGTGGACGGTAAATTTGTAATCTTAAATATCTCACCCGGCACTTACAATATATCAGCAAGTATGATTGGCTACTCTAAGTCCACAGAAAAAGGTGTTGAAGTAAATATAGACAGAACAACTCAATTGTCTTTTGGGTTAAATGATGAAGCCTTGCAAATGGAACAAGTTGTTGTTGTTGCAAAAAGACCCGCAGTTATTAAAGATCAAACTTCAACTTCTACACACATTGATGATAAACAAATTAAAGTTGCTCCAATTGAAGGATTACGCGGTGCATTGGAATTAAGTGCTGGTTTTCAAAAAGATCAAAAAGGAAATTACTCGGTTCGTGGATCAGGATCTTATGAATTGAACTTTCAAATCAATGGTGTTGAGCAGATGAGCTCAAACACTTCTGCCCCGGCAACGTTTGGAACTGAAAAAGCAGATAACTCATGGAAGTATGATGTTAACCCACTTGGTGTACAGCAGCTTCAATTAATTACAGGGGGTTTTTCTGCGGAGTATGGAAACTCGCAGGCTGGTGTAGTTAAAGTCGTATTAAAAGATGGTGCCCCTAAATTTACTGGTGAATTTCGTGTTGAGTATCGTCCTTCCGGTCAATATCATTATGGTGATTACATTTATAATAAAAATAACTGGGAATGGCAGAAGTGGGGATCTCTTGATAAATGGATGGAGAAAAAAGATCAAATATTAAATGAACTTACTTTTAGTACAAGATATGAATGGTTAAAAAACAGTAATCCTGATCTATACAACCTACTTGCTGATGAAGAAATAAAATGGGCTTATGATCTCTGGGTAAAAAATCATGAACCAAGTGATGAAAATGTTTTAGGAGTTTATGACTACACACAATATTCTTATCAAAGGTATTTGTTTGGATTTGGAGGACCGCTCGGCGCTGATCCAAATATCTTAAAATTTTATATCTCGGGCGAGTATAAGAGAAATCCAACAAGATTACCTACTCCGGAAAAAGTTCAAACGGGACAGAATTACATTTTAAATGTTACCTACCAAGCGGGCAATGGACATAAATTTAAAGTGATGGGAAGTTATCAAAGTTATATCGGTGGAATCTGGTCTGGCTCATCCGATATACGCTGGTCTGGATTAGCATTTACTCCGCCCGGTGTATCTACAAAATATCTTGTAACCATTGATCCCGTAAGAGAAGAACAAACAATTGCTCAGACATTAAATTGGGTTTACTCAATAAATCCGCAATCGTTTACCGAGTTAACCTTAACGCATCAGCAAGAAAAATATGAATTACCATTTAAATATTTAGCTGGTTACGGACTTGAAGTAGATCGAGCAGACAGTTTAAATGATCCATATGGAACTGTATTAAGAGACGGAAGCTGGTGGGAAAAAGATGTATTCAGAGCTCCGTTTAGTTTTAGTACAAATTATTATCAGGATAGCAGAACGGAAAACTTTGGATTAAAATTTGATTATACAGGACAGCTTGATGCCTCGCACTTAGCAAAAGCAGGAATTGGAATTCAATATTGGGATATGATTAATAATGGTGTAAACTCAAGTTTTCAAGCTAATACTTATGTGGCTCGTAATGGTTTTGCGGATTATTATACAGCATATCCAATAAGCATGGGAGGTTACGTTCAGGATAGAATGGAGTATGAAGGAATAATTGCGAACATTGGTGTGCGGGCAGAATTTTATAATTTCCAAACACAGGTTCCTGTTGATTTATATAACTTTTTATATGTTGGTACAGAGGGACCCGGTGGAACAGGTAATCCCGCTACTGTTGGCTCAGAAACAAAATTAATATTTCTTCCTCGTTTTGGCATATCATTCCCGATTGGTGAAGGCACAGCTTTCAGGTTTCAATACGGACACTTTTCATCTATGCCTATTTTCAGTCAGGCATTATCTAAAAAAACATGGGTTGGTTGGCAGGGGCTTGGTAATCCAAATCTTGATCCTAAAAAAACAATTAATTATGAGTTCGGAATACAGCAGCAGTTAAGTGATATACATAGACTTGACTTAGTTCTATATTATAATGACCGTGTATCCCAGATAGGCAGCCAGTATCTTGCCGCATATACCGGAAGTAAAAATGTAACTCAGACACCTGGCGGTATTTATGCCGGATTTGATCTTGAAAACAATCCATTATATTTCATAAACACATATGCCAACAACGGATTTGGTTCTACATTAGGATTTGAAGCAAGTTTTGAAACATTCTCTACAAAAAATTGGTCCTATAGATTATCCTACAGCCTTTCACAAACCACTGCCGGAAATTATGGTGCACAGGCACAGTGGCCTGATAATTCAAGAGAATTTTCTACAAGAAATTTTACCGGTGAATTTTTAGCAAGCTGGGATAGAACACATAACTTTAGGGCACTTCTGCAATACTTTGTTGATGTAGACGGCGGTTTTGAAATTTTGGGAATAAGACCTTTTAGTAATTCCGTTTTTAGTCTTACCTACACAGCGCAATCTGGTTTGCCTTATACTTACATTACAAGTTTTGATTTAAAGGATGCAGTTTATAATCGAAGATATCCTTTAGAATCAATGGTTGATTTTAGTTTTAACAAAGATATACAGTTTGATAATTATAAGATCATTCTTGCTGTCAGAATAATGAATTTGTTTGATAACAAATGGCTCACACCGTTTTCAACAAATGAAGATCTTAACCTATGGATACAGCAAGGTGTTACTATGGATATGCCAGGGAATGATGCAAACAGGTTTAGTTATCTTGTTGCACCATATAGAGCTTATACTACTATTCCAAGGCAAGTTTTTTTCACAATAGGTTTTGGATTTTAATTATATATGAATAGCACATCGATAAAAAAAATATTTTTGCTGATAGCATTGATCATACTAACCTCTCAATCTTTTTCGCAAGTTGAATCCTCTTCGTTTATACTTAATAGAGGACAATTGTGGCAAACTGTTTCGTTAGGCAAAGTTGGCCCATCTTTTAGCAACTGGACACAAAGAGGAATCGGACTTGACTGGCCGGGTTACGATGCAAGTCTTATTTCAGAAAACATTGGAGGCACAGCCTCGCATCTTGTTTCCGGAGGTTTTTACATAGGTGCAAAGTGGGCTCAAGACAGCATTCTTTCCGTTGAAGAGTGGTCTTTATATGGAAGTTCTGTTGCTGAAGGGGCTGCTTCTAAATACACTGTTAAGACAAATAGAAAAGTTTATCCTAATGGTGAAAATTTTTGGTTAAAGACCAATCCTGATGTTGGTGAAGAAGTTGTTGAAACTGTCTGGGAATATAATATTAATTATCAGGATGAATTTCAAATTAAAAGAATGCTTCCGGTTCGCGTCAAAAGAACAACACATCAATGGAGCGGTTCAAGAAAAGATGAAAATTATATAATTCATGATTATGTTATAAAAAATATTTCGCCGGAAATTAGATCACTTGTTTCGGCAGATAGATTTGTTGCTGATTCTCTATTGGATGTTTACATCACATTAAATTATGGAATGCATAGTAACTCAAGATCCTGGTCTGTTCTATTCCCCTCACTATCTCCCGGTGCAAGAAATACATGGTTTTTTAACACTGCAAGCAAAAGATTAATTTTTGGATATGCCGCAGATTATCCGGATACTAAAAATCAAACAGAAACTTTTGGATTGGTTAATTCATTTGGTCCAATTATAAATGATCAACCGAGCGGCGAATATCTTGCCCCTGCTTATGTTGGTTATAAACTTTTGTACTCTTCGCCAAATAAACTTAATGAAGTTTCAAAAGTTAATCGTTACGGTTGGTCAGCAGCCAGCAATTCGATCGACTTAAGCGGACCTTTTACAAACCTTGGTTCACTTGAAGCACAATATGCAGCAATGCAGGATATCAGATTGACTTCAAGTTTTGTTTCAAGTTTTACAGATACAGTATATATGAGAAGATCCAGAATGTGGTCGATGATGTCTCTCGGTCCCTGGGATATTTTACCAGGGGATTCAATAAGATTTGCAGTTGCTGAGATTGTAAACGGCATTGATTATGGAATAGCTATTCAACCAAAAAATTACGGAACTGCAACTATTACAAGTCTCTCAAGAGGATTATTTGATAGAAGTGTAGATCAGTCTCAATTTACTTTTGATAATAATTTTAATCATCCCGATCCTCCGGCAGCACCAGAGTTTACTGTAGATTATAACAGAGGCGGAGATATTGTTGCTAATATTCTTAAATGGGGAACAGAAGCAGAATCAATTCCCGATCCTGATGATGGTCAACTTGATCTTGTTGGCTATATCGTTTACAGATCAGAATATCTGTCAATCGGTCCATGGATTGCTATCGATACAGTTTTTGCAGGTGATCCTAATTTTTTAGATGGATTTGAATATACTTATATAGATTCAGCAGTTTCAATCGGGCAGGGATATTATTATGCTTTAACATCTTTTGATAACGGAAGAGCAAGCTGGACTGGTGTGCAAACTATTACAAACGTTCCTCCGCTTGAAACATCCATTTTTGCTAATCGAAAGCAAACACCATTTATTGCAACTATAGCACCCAAAGATAATCTTGAAGAAGTACTGGTGGTTCCAAATCCATTTATTATTGGAGAGGGGCAGTCACAGCCAGGTGCTGGAGATCAAATACAGTTTGTAAATCTGCCCAATCCTTGTACCATAAGAATTTATACAGTTAGAGGTGATATTGTAAAAACAATTGAAGTGGCTGACGGAGCCGGTGCAATTGTTCCTTGGAATCAGGTTACGGATTACGGACAGTTTGTTGAAAGCGGTGTTTACATTTTTCATATTGATTATAAAGGCGGAAGCAAACTCGGAAAGTTTGCTATAGTTAGATGATAATGAAAACTAAAAAAATAAATTTTCTATTAGGAATGTTTTTATTTCAATTTATTATTCTGAACACCTCATTATTTAGTCAGGATGAGTTTAAAAGCAACGCTACTTCTGGATTTACTTTTTTACAAATACCAACTACTGCAAGAGTTGCTGCTTTAGGTGAAGCATCAATAGCACTTTCTGATATGAACTCTGAAGGATTATTTGTTAATCCTGCAATTATTGGATTTACAAATTACACTCATTCATTCTCAGCATCATATTCAAACTGGTTTGCTGATATTAAAAATTACGGAACGGGCTATACTTACAACTCACCGATAGGTGTATTTGGTATCGGATTTATTTTACTTGATTACGGTTCTATGCCAAGGACTACAAGTTCTGCAGGACAAAAAGTTTATTCTGTTATCGGAAGCTTTGATGCAAATTCTATAGCCGCAGGTTTAACTTATTCAAAAATACTCACAGATCGTTTTTCTGTCGGTGTTACATTAAAATATGTTCAGGAAAAAATAGACATCTACAAAGCTGATAATATTTTATTTGACGGCGGCGTAATATATCACACGGGTTTTCATTCACTAAGGATTGCGGCGACAATTCATAATTTTGGAACTAATACCAAGTTTATAAACGATGAATTTAAAATGCCTGCAACATTTAAACTTGGTTTTGCTGCAGAAGTTTTTGGCGATAATGAATCAGAATATAAGGGCACAATAATTTTTGAAGCATCACATCCAAATAATTCTGATGAAAGAATAAATCTTGGTACTGAAATAAGCTGGAGAAATATGCTAACTATACGCGGCGGCTACAAGTTTTTTTATGATGAAGAAAGTCTTAGCCTTGGTTTAGGAATAAATCCTCAATTAGAATTTCCTATGAGCTTCGATTTTGCTTATTCAGATTACGGCAGGCTTGGAAACATTTTACGTTTTACTCTACAATTAGGAATGTATTAACACAAAACAATAAATGAAAAAATTCCAGTTAATATTATTTGCTTTTTTACTTGGCAGCACAAACAATTTTGCACAGTTGCAATCAATATCATTTTTTGGTGATTACTCTTCCGCATTATCAACCCGATTGCAAGTTACAGAAGCTGATGCAGTTGGCGGCGGTGTTAAAATTAAATTTTTAATTGCTGAAAATTTAGCAATTAATGTTAATGGCGGTTATAAACTTTATTCGCTTAGCGAGCCGGATGTATTAAATAACTGGGGCTGGGTATTCTGGACAGAAAGGTACTATCCTAAAATTGTATCTGATCTTAATGCTGATCAGAATTTAGGTGTTCAAATATCAGCCGCACAAAAAATGGATTTAATTCCTGTTTCGGTTTCAATTAGCTACGATTTTTTACCGATTGATAAATTAGAAATTACTCCAACCCTTGGAGGAGGAATTTATATTTATACAAGACGTATGTTTGCCGTAGAAACCTGGAGTAAATATTATCCTAATGCAGATTATACATTAACATACAGCTACAGAAACTTTGCACCTTCAAAAAATGGTAGTCCATTCTTTATTAATGGCAATTTAAATATTCAGTATAAGTTATACGAATCATTTAAAGTTTTTACTAATATTCAATATTCTTATGTGATTCCAACAGAAGGCTCTTTAGGTTATGATGATTTTCCTTTTGACAGCGAACTATCTATAGCATTAGGATTAGCAATTTTTTACTGACAAGAAATTATTTATGAGATTATCAATTAAAATTTTTCTGCTTGTTTTTTTTACTTTATCAGAGTTATTGCTGGCTCAAGACAAATATGTAATTGGTGCAGGAGGTAATTATAATCTTCCTGTTGGTTCATTAGCTGATAGAATGAATGGCGCATTTGGAGGATGGTTTTATGCCGGCAAACAGGTTAGTGATGATTGGACCTGGGTTGGAAAGTTTGAGTACTTTAAACTTGATGAAGTTAATGAAGATCAGATGTATAAAATTGTTGAAACTAACATCAATGGTGTTAATCAGGATTTAAGATTTGAACTGCCGGGAATAAATATGGAATTAACAGTTGCCGGTTTTACTGCCGAAGCAAAGTATAAGCTATTTAAATCGGATATTTTTGAAACAAACTTAAATTTTGGTTTTGGTTTTTATTATTGGAACTATGATCGAGGTAGTTATAGTGATTCACTATTTGCAGATACTACCGGCAGTGGAAATCTTGTTGTTGTGGATATTATCAATGTTCCATCTCTAAATCAAAAAGATTGGAGCGGAGGATTAAATGCCGGTTTGGATTTTAATGTTAATGTTTTTGAACCTGTTTGGTTAAACTTATCAGTAAACTACAAACTTATTATTGCAGAACTTTGGCCTACTCTTGATTTGAATCTGGAAAATGTAAGCGGATTGCAATTCTTTGATTTCAGAGCCGGAATTAATTTAAGACTTTAATTTATATACAATCATTTTCCTACCATGAAAACAACAATTTTAATAACACTAGCCTGCTTATCCTTATTCATAAACTCTTCCTGTCAAACAGTTCAAAACAAAGCTGTTCGCGGAGTTTGGCTTACAAATGTTGATAGTGAAGTTCTCAACTCAAAACAAAATATTATTGAGGCAGTAAGTCTTTTAGATGAAATTGGGTTCAATACAATTTTTGTAGTTACCTGGAATAAAGCAATGACAACATATCCAAGTAAAATTATGAAAGCGTTTACCGGAGTTGAGATTGATACATTGTTTACAGAACGTGATCCTCTTAAAGAACTTATTGAAGAAGCACATAAAAAAAATATTAAAGTAATTGCATGGTTTGAGTTTGGTTTCTCATCTTCATTTCAATTAAACGGCGGACCACTTATTGAAAAGAGACCTGAATGGGCGGCTAAAGATGTAAACGGAAATCTTGTATCTAAAAATGGATTTGAATGGATGAACGGCTTCCATCCCGAAGTTCAGAATTTTATGCTCTCTTTAATAATGGAAGTGGTTCAAAATTATGATATTGATGGCATTCAGGGTGATGATAGATTACCGGCAATGCCTTCTGAAGCTGGATATGATGATTATACCATCAATCTTTACAAAGCCGAACATGATGGAAATGATCCTCCGTCTTATCATAAAGATTATGACTGGATAAAATGGCGATCAAGTCTTCTTACAGATTTTATGAAGAGAATTCATGATTCTGTTAAATCTCACAATCCAAAATTAATTGTTTCTATGGCTCCGAGTATTTATCCATGGAGTGAAGAGGAATATTTACAGGATTGGCCTACTTGGATGCAAAAAGGTTATGTAGATTTAGTTTGTACGCAAGTTTATCGTTACAATATTAATGATTACAGCAGCGCACTTAAATTAATTGTTAAAAAACAAATTGATAAAAAAGATTTCAATAGATTTTATCCGGGCGTTTTGTTAAAAGTAGGTGATTTTTATCCTTCAGAAGATTTTTTAAAACAGATGATTAACGAAAACAGAAAACAAAATATTAATGGCGAAGTATTTTTCTTTTATGAGGGTATAAAAAAGTATCCTGAATTATTCAAAGAAATTTATAAAGATAGATCAGCGTTTCCTGAGTTAATTAATTAAAGAGGTTTTGTGAAAAAAATAGTTTTTGTTTTGTTGATAATTTTGAATTTAAGTGTTAATGCTCAACCACTGCTGCAGTTTAGAGCAACCTGGTTAACAAATGTAGATAGTTATGTTCTTGCAACGGATAACTCAATTGTTGAAGCAGTAAATTATCTTTCATCAATTGGTGTGAATGTAATATTTCCTGTAGTTTATAATAAGGGATATACAATTTATCCAAGTGAAATTATGGATAGTCTTTTCAATTCTCCCACTATTCCGGATGCGTCTTTTCAGAATAGAGACTTTTTGGAAAGACTTGTAATTGAAGCTCACAGAGTTGGTATTGAAGTTATTCCCTGGTTTGAATTTGGATTTTCATCTTCATACAGTTTAAATGGCGGACACATTGTTGCAAAGTATCCGAGCTGGGCAACAAAAAACTTTCAGGGTAATCTAGTGGTAAAAAACGGGTTTGATTGGTTAAGCGGTATAAATCCCGAAGTGCAAAATTATATGTTATCTCTTGTAACAGAAGTTCTGGACAAATACGATGTTGATGGAGTGCAGGGTGATGATAGATTACCTGCAATGCCGGTTGAAGGTGGTTATGATTCAGTTACCGTTTCAATTTATCAATCTGAACACAGCGGTGCTAATCCTCCTAATAATGCGGGTGATACTAACTGGAAACGCTGGCGTGCAGATAAGCTAAACGAATTTTTATGGAGAATGAGAGATTCAGTTAAAATCAGAGGTAATCATTTAATATTATCATCATCGCCAACGCCCTATCCTTGGGGATATGATGAGTATCTTCAGGATTCTAAATACTGGGCTCAAAATAATGTTGTTGATAATATTATTCCCCAATTATATCGTTATGATTTTTCCGGTTATCAATCAGTTTTATCCCAATCTCTGCAGCAGATTAGAAGTGTAAATCCCAATATCTACTTTGCAGGTGTTTTAATTAAAGCGGGATCATGGGTTACAACTCCAACTCTGATTTCTCAAATAATAAATCACAACCGTACTAATAATGTAAATGGTGAGTGTACATTCTTTTATGAAGGGTTACGGGCTAATTCAAATCAGATCGGTAATCTAATCGGAACTGATTTTTATTCTCAGCCTGCACTTGTCCCTTATCGTAACGGCAACATCTGGCGACCCAAAGCGGAAATAAAAAATGAAACAGAAAATGGAGTAACGTTAACAGGCACCTGGACAAACTATCCTCAGTCAGGTTATGATGGAGGAATAATTAGAACAAATGTAACAACAAGTTATCAATCGGTTGAGTATAATGTTGATGTACCTTATAGTGCATACTTTGATGTTTATGGATATTTAGCACCCAACACACCGTGGACACAAAATGCAAGGTATGTAGTTTTTTCAGAAACAGACTCAACAGAAGTGATAGTAAATCAGGCGAATCTAAATAAGAAGGGCTGGCAGAAAGTCGGAACAGTTTATTTAAGTGAAGGAAATAAGAAAGTCATAAAGATAGATAACACATACTTAGAGAGCGGCAAATACTTAACAGCCGATGCAGTAATGATAATGATAAATAGGAAATTATCACCAGAGGTAGTGATAACAGATGTTGAAGATAAAAACTTAACTGAATTAATTCATCCAACAGAATTTTTGTTAGAACAGAACTATCCAAATCCATTTAACCCAACAACAAAGATTCGTTTTGTCATTCCGAACGAAGTGAGGAATCTGAAAGATTTCTCGTCGCAGACTCCTCGAAATGACAATACTTTAGTAACATTAAAAGTCTATGATGTTTTAGGAAAAGAAATTGTCACATTAGTTAACGAAGAGAAAACTGCAGGAAGTTATGAAGTTGATTTTGATGCCTCCAAACTTTCGAGCGGAGTATATTTCTATAAACTAACGAGTGAAAATTTCTCACAAACAAAGAAGATGATTTTGTTAAGATGATTTTGATACCATCTAAATTGAAAAAGACGGTTGCTTCCAAAGTTAGTATCGAAAAATTGTCATTCCCACGAAAGCGGGAATCCATTTTATCCGGAACATTGTGGATTCCCGTTTTCACAGGAATGACAGAGGATAATCAAATCATAAGGCAGCCTTCCTGGACAAGGCTTTTTTTTATATCATTTTTATTTTCATTTTTATCCTATTCCCAACCACTTCAAGAATTCCGTGCTGTTAAACTAACCAATGTAGATAGCAATATTTTATTTTCAGATCAGGGTACTGCTGATGCAATGAATTATCTTGCTTCTGTTAATGTAAATGTAGTTTTATGCGTGGTATTAAATGGCGGATATACTTTATTTAACAGCACCACGATGGATAGTTTATTCAGTGCTCCGATTGATCCTGAACTTAACAATAGAGATGCACTCGAAAGAGTAATCATTGAGGCTCATCGAAATGGAATTGAAGTTTATCCCTGGTTTGAATATGGATTTGCAGCCTGGTATTCCGGCGGTTCGCCTCCTTTTGGCGGTCATATTCTTCAGACAAAACCTGATTGGGCTTGTAAAATAAGTAACGGACAAATCTGTACTGAAAATGGATTTGACTGGATGTCTGCAATTAATCCTGAAGTACAGGATTTTATGAACAAGTTAATTATTGAAGTGATGACAAAATATGATATCGATGGGATTGAATTTTCAGATCGTATTCCTGCAATGCCCATTAAAGGCGGTTATGAACCATCCACTGTTTTATTATATCAATCCGAACACAATGGACAACATCCGCCAGTTAATTATTATGATGCAAACTGGAAACGCTGGCGTGCAGATAAAATGAATGAATGGTATATGGGAGTTAGATCCCTGATGAAAAATTATGACCAGAATTTATTTGTATCATCTAGTCCGAGTATTTATCCATGGAGTTATGATAATTATTTACAAGATGTTCAAACCTGGCTGGATTCCGGAATTTGTGATCAGTTTATTCCGCAGCTTTATAGATATAATTATCCTGATTATCTATATGAATTAAATCAGGCAATCACTCAAGCCGGGTCAGTAAATCTTCATAAACTTTATGGTGGAATATTAATGAACATTGGCACTGGCGCAAGTGCTTATCTCATTTCACCTGATTATCTGCTTTCCGCATTACAAGCTAATCGTGACCGCGGTGTTATGGGCGAGGCTCATTTTTACTATGAGGGATTTAGAAAAAATAATAATCAGCTTGGTGATACATTAAAAGTAACTTACTATTCTCAACCGGCAATTGTGCCAGGCCGAAATGGTAACTGGCGTCCTAAGGCAGAAATAAAGAATGAGAATGAAAGCGGAGTTTCGCTAATAGGCACCTGGACAAATTATGCTCAGCCAGGATATGATGGAGGAATAATTAGAACCAATGTAACATCAAGTTATCAATCGGTTGAGTATAATGTTGATGTACCTTATAGTGCATACTTTGATGTTTATGGTTACTTGGTTCCCAACACACCCTGGACACAAAATGCAAGATATGTAGTTTATTCAGATACAGACTCAACAGAAATGATAGTAAACCAGGCAAACCTAAATAAAAAAGGCTGGCAGAAGATAGGCACAGCGTACTTAAGTGAAGGAAATAAGAAAGTCATAAAGATAGATAACACGTATTTAGAATCAGGTAAATATTTAACCGCAGATGCAGTAATGATAATGATAAACAGGAAGTTATCACCAGATGTAGTGATAACAGATGTTGAAGATGAAAACTTAACTGAATTAATTCAACCAACAGAATTTATACTTGAACAGAATTATCCAAATCCGTTTAATCCGGTAACAAAGATTCGTTTTGTCATTCCGAACGAAGTGAGGAATCTGAAAGATTTCTCGTCGCAGACTCCTCGAAATGACAATACTTTAGTAACATTAAAAGTTTATGATGTTTTAGGCAAAGAAGTTGCAACATTGGTTAACGAAGAAAAACCTGCAGGAAATTATGAAGTTGATTTTAATGCCTCCAAACTTTCGAGCGGAGTATATTTCTATAAACTAACGAGTGAAAATTTCTCACAAACAAAGAAGATGATTTTGTTACAATGAATTTGAGTTTATATCTCAAAAAGTCCTCTCCTTTGGAGAGGGTTGGGTGAGGCTTATATGTTTAAACGTGCTGATGCTTTAGATGCTCTTCGTGGTTTTGCAATAATCACGATGATACTTTCCGGCAGCATCCCTTTCTCTGGTCATGCTGCATTACCTGGATGGATGTATCATGCACAAGTTCCACCACCGGATCACATTTTTAATCCAAATATACCGGGCATTACCTGGGTGGATCTTGTATTTCCATTCTTTCTTTTCTCAATGGGAGCTGCATTTCCATTTGCATTTAGAAAAAGAATTGAGCAAGGTGTGTCTTACTTGAAATTATCTCTTCAAGCATTTCAAAGAGGATTTTTACTTGTCGTTTTTGCTTTGTTTCTTCAGCATTCAAAACCGTATGCACTTAGTGGAAATCCTGAAACATTTCACTGGTTTATTGGATTAGTCGGCTTCGTAATCTTATTTTTAATTTATTATCGATATCCAAAATCTTTAAATCCAATAATTGTAACAGCAATAAAAATTATAACTGGAATAGGTGCGCTAGTTTTATTTTCACAGCTTATATATTCAAAAGGAAGCGGATTTCTTTTAAGCAGAAGCGATATCATTATTTTAGTTCTTGCCAATGTTGCATTGTTTGGCTCAATAATCTGGTTGTTAACTAAGGATAATCTACTTATAAGACTTTCTATTCTTGCGTTTCTCATTGCATTCAGAATTACACACAACATTGAAGGAAGCTGGACTGGATGGATTTGGAATTTAACTCCTGCCCCGGAAATCTATAAGTTTTATTTTCTTCAGTATTTATTTATTGTTATTCCAGGAACGATAGCGGGAGATCTTTTTTATAAATGGATTAAGTCATCTAATGAAGATTCTTCTTCTAATAATAAAATTAATTTCATTTATTTATTCTTTCTTTGTATTGGATTAATAGTTCTGAATTTATTCGGACTATACAGCAGACAACTAACTTTAAATTTAATCGGAAATATAATTCTACTTTCTACCGGGTTATTTTTAGTTAAAAATTCCAAATCACAATTACTTGATCTCTATAAAAGATTATTTCAGTGGGGAGCATTCTGGCTACTGCTTGGATTAGCATTTGAATCTTTTGAAGGCGGAATTAAAAAAGATCAATCCACACTTAGCTATTATATTGTTACATCGGGTTTAGCCTTTATGGCGTTGATTTCTTTTTCAATCATCACTGATCACTGGAAGAAATCAAAGTATGTAAATCTGTTAATTGAAAACGGTCAGAATCCGATGATCGCTTACATAGCTGGCAGTAACTTTGTTATGCCTATCCTTGCATTAACCGGCTTATCAGTAATTCTGAATTATCTTCTCGTAAATCCATTGTTAGGTTTCTTGAAAGGACTAATCTTTACTCTACTTGCTGCACTTGTTACAAGCTTCTTTACAAAGAAAAAGATTTTTTGGCGAAGTTAGAAAATCAACAAGACTTGTAATCGCTTACCGGTTAATTATTAATCACTCATTTCTATATATTTAAGTAAACAGAATTATAAAATCATTATGAAAATTGAAAATCCACCCAAAGGAGAAATAGTAATCTACAAAGCCAGCGATGGCTCAACTCAACTTGAGGTGAAGCTTGATGAGGAAACGGTATGGCTTACCCAAAAGCAAATGTCATTATTATTTAACAAAAATGTTCGAACAATAAATGAACATATTAAAAATATCTTTTTTGAAGGTGAATTAGCTAAAAATTCAGTTATCCGGAATTTCCGGATAACTGCAAATGATGGAAAATTTTACAACACTAAATTTTACAATCTCGATGTAATAATCTCCGTTGGTTACCGAGTAAAATCTAAACGAGGAACTCAGTTTAGAATTTGGGCAAATAGTGATTAAAAGAGTACCTGGTTAAAGGTTATACATTAAATGAGAAAAAATTAAAAGAACAGACTGAAAAAATTAAAGAAATTGAAAAGACACTTGAAATATTTTCAAATGTTGTTGAACACTACCAATTGGATCGTGATGAGTTCTCCGGAATTCTAAAAGTGGTTTCTGATTACACCAGAGCACTTGATCTTTTAGATGATTATGATCATCAAAGATTGAAAGAACCAACAAGGATGAATTCTTCAGAATTGAATATGATTCTGCAAAAAAGTTAATAAAAAAGTTAAAAGAAAAGTTTGGAGGTTCGGCGCTTTTCGGAAGAGAAAAAGATCAATCCTTCAAGGGAACTATCGGAGCAATTTATCAGACTTTTGGTAAGAAAGAGTTATATCCAAGCATTGAAGAGAAGGCTGCTCACTTGCTTTATTTTACAATAAAAAATCATTCATTTATTGATGGCAATAAACGTATTGCTGCAGCATTGTTTTTATGGTTCCTGAAAATGAATAATTATTTGTACGGGAAAAATGGACGTAAAAGAATCGCGGATAATGCTTTGGTAGCATTTTGCTTGTTGATTGCTGAAAGCAATCCAAAGGAAAAAGATACGATTGCAAAAGTTGTTGTTAACTTAATCAATAAGCTTAATTGAATTTTGATCGTTAGAAAAGAATACTAAAGATACTTCACTTTGTTCAGAATGACTGACCAATATTACTCAACTTTAACTTCTGTTGATAAGTGCCTGAACCAGAAATAATATAATCCAACTGATAAAAAAATTAATATGATAAGCAGATAAAAAAACAAATCAAACTTTTTCAAAATTACAGTCATGCCGGTTAAGAATAAAACTATTTGCCAGGGCAGGGCAAAACAAATTGCAATAATATCTCTTCGGTTTTCTGAATTGATTTGTATTCTTTTTTCTTCCGGCAAGCTTGATTTAATCGGTTTCCAGAAACCAAATGGACGTGTTGTTTTGTAAAAGCTAATTAGTGTTTCCTTACTTGTTTGCTCAGTTAATAATGTCCCGATAATAGTTGCCGCAAAGGAACAGGCTAGTAGAATAGCAAATGATAAATATTCAGTTGCTTCAGGATAAAATATTTTTTGAATAATAGCTGCACCCATTCCAAATACAGTTCCTGCAGTAAAGCCGTATCCGTTCATTCTCCACCAATACCATCTTACTAAAAGAGGAACAACCATTCCTGCCCCTAAGCCCATAGTTAGCCAGCCCCAAATATCATTTATGTTTTTAATATTAATTGTTAAACCAAGTCCGAGCAATACAATAATTACAGAAGCTAATCTGCTGTGTAAAATCAATTTCTTTTCAGTTGCTTCAGGATTAATAAATTCCTGGTAGATATCTCTAACCCAATAAGAAGCACCTGAATTGATGAGCGAACTAAAAGTTGACATTGCTGCCGCCATAAGTCCGGCGACTAATAATCCTTTTAATCCAACCGGAAGAATATTGAAAATAACAGTTGGCAAAACTTTTTCGGGATCACTGATAATTGCACCGGAACTAACGCCATAAGTAATTCCAAGTACTGCAATTGCAGCTATAAATGGCCATCGAAATGAAAGTAAGAACACCCAGAAAAGTGAAAGTAAACCGGCATCTCTATCACTTCTGGCAGCAAAAAATCTTTGAGCCATATAACCACCCGTGCCAGCACTTCCTTCAATCACAACTTTGATAAGATAAAAGAGTAGCGCGATTCCAAAAAGATTGTAAATAGAGTAAGCAGAATTTTCAGGAAAGTTTAATTCCCACGATGGAAGAATACTTGTCCAGGCATCCCGAGTAGTTTCTATCGGTAAAAAACCTCCATCCTTAAGTGGAACTGAAATTGAAAAAACTTCAGGAATATCTGCGGAAACAATAGCTATAGAACAGACAATTATGATCATCACAAAAATTAAAACACCCTGAAACACATCTGTCCATACAACTCCCTGCAATCCACTTGCAACGGTATAGATTGTTGTTAAAACAATTATTATTGAAGCAGCCCAAAACTCAGATGATAAACCTAAGAATTCAGGGATGCCGAGAACATCACCAATAAATTTTCCTGCACCAACAGAAAAATATGAAACGATTGCAATGGTGATTATAAGTGTTGATAAAGCTGCAATTATTCTGGCAGCTTTACCTTGAGTGCCGTCACCAAATCGGTACTTCATCCATTCAGCAAGTGTCATAACTTTAGACCTTCTGTTCCACTTACCCATAAAGATCATCAGGAAGGCCATTATTAAAACAAGTCCGCCGCGCATCTCAACAAAAAATCCTACAACACCAAAGGCATAAATTAATGCAACATTTATCATAGTTCCACTTACATCAAAGTTGGATGCCATACCTGAAGCACCCAAAGCCCACCAGGGAATTTTTCTGCTGCCGAGAAAGTAAGAATCAATTCCCGATGATGCTTTCTTTTCAAAGTAAAATCCGATTAAAGTAATTATTACTAGGTAAGCAATCACAATAATGATATCAATTAAAGCCATTTTATTTTTCTGTGTTATTTATAAATGATTTTATTTCATCAAATGTAACGGGAGATTGTTTATCATCAATATTAACAACTATAAAAAATCCTTTTTCAGATCCTGCTTTAATAAAAGCGTTCATAAATTTTAGCTGATCACTTTTTGAAATTTTTCCGTTCGTACCAGACCATATTTCTTTTGTTGTCAAACACCCGAGGGAAGGTGTGAATGGATAATAAGATTTATTTTTATAGAATTCGGGATCTATCGTTGTACCGTGGGCTATGATTTCATTTCTACCGGCTTTGCCTGCAAAGTATGCTTCAAAAATTGGTAAATAATTTTTCCAGGAATCAGGAAGTAACCTTGTATACAAATCTTTGTTCCAAACTGTATCAGTTACTTCATTATGATAATAAGTTTTGGGATTAACTTCATAAGGTAAAACTAATTGCAGATTAGGGCTTGGTCCTATAAAAACATTTTTTGAAACATCAATTCCTTGAATAGATAATATTCCTTCTGGGGTATTCCCATTTGTAATGTAACCGGGTAAATTAGTTATTGCTCTTGCTAGTTGTGGAACGCTATATATTTCTACCGATTCATCAAGTAAGAATTCTCCGTTTGGTTTTTTAATTACAACTAAACCCGGATAATTTCTGTTTGATCTCTGTATTGAAAAGATCACTAATTTGTCATTAAAGTTGTGATGGAATAATTCCTGAATAGGCGGAATAGAAACCATCTCATTAGATAAACTGTATTCAAGCATATCAATAATCGGGTGATCAATTAATTCAGGATTTGTTTTTAGAAATTTAGAAAACATCTTATTCAGATTAGAACCAGAATTTTTTAGATAATCTACACACATAGCAAATAACTTCGGATTGTTGGTCCCTTTTGCAAATGCTTCTACTTCAAATGTAAACTTATCTTGATAGAGTGTGTACACAACCTCGAGAAAGGATCTCTGAAATTCTTCTGAACGTTCATTTAATTTGTCGAAACAACTATTTATTACAGAATCCGTAAATTCATTCTTGTAATGGATAAGTTCCATTGCCCAGAATGCACTTTGATAATATTTTTCTGTAGAATCTGTTAAAGTATTTGAGAAATTAGATTTGACGGTTTTATTAATTGTCTTAATCAGAAATTTCTCTCTTTCTGATTTTAGAACCCCATTCGAATAGTAGTCATTTAATTCAAATCCCTTTTTATCACTACAACCAGTTAAATGTAAAAATAGAAACAATAAAACAAATATTAAAAATGAATGAATTTCATTCTTCTCGAATCGCAAGCAGGACAAGTTCTTTTGCTGCATAATAAACTCTCAAAGTTTTCTTTAAAATATTTCATCCCATCGGAATAAAGACTTTTAACTGATATGAAATAACTGTCTAACCCATTGTAAGAATGTTTAACAATCAATTTTTCATCTAAAAGATACTTCTCAAAATTAACAAAACTTTTACTGCAACCAGGAATCTCATTTAATTTTTGCTCTCCCAAATTTGAAACGCCGATTGGCAATACATTTAAATGATCCCAAGGTGAATAATCATACCATGGAACTTTAGCCTGAATTTCAAGATAGTGACCATAAGTTAATGATGAAAAATCAGTACCAAGCAGTAGAATAAAAGAATTTTCATTTTTTGTTAGCCAATCTAAAACACTGCCCTCACCCAGCGGACTTTCAGGTGAATTATTAACTTTTACCTCTTCAACTACTCTTCCCCATAAAGCAAACGAGTGTGTTGGGCATGAAGTCCTTATAACATTATCACTTATTCTAAATGTTTCTGAAAGCAATCCAACTTTACTTTTGGAATTCTGTGGATTAAAAGTTTCATAGGAGCCAGCTGATTTTTTAAAACAATACGTGAAAACGGGAAATATAATTGAGCCATTTGAAGTGACTAGTTGTTTTAAAGACTCTATAACATTTAGTGGGGAAATTCCATTAAATGAGTTCGAGAATTTTTTAAAGCTTGAATGAACAATAAGATTCATTGAAGCTTTTAATCCAAGCTCCGAAAGAAATAAATTGAATGCTAAAAAATTGTTTTCCAAATATTGAATTAAATTTCTTGGATAATAATCTTATGAATAATAAAAATCAAAAATTGTTAATATTCAAAACTCAATCCATATTCAAAATTACCTTTTTTATTCTACACTTTAAATAAAGAAATACTTAGCTCCAATTAAAATGGAATTATTCCTTACGATGATTTCTAATTTTACTTAGTTAAATTACAAAAACCCTTTATCCTTTCTACGTTCTGGTTCTTCGTACCTGAGTACAGCAAAATGCAGCTGTGTTTTAACAACTTGGTAAATTTCTTCCCAGCTCATTATCCTCTACAAAGCTGCTCTTAACGGAACACAGAAGGCTGAGTTCTATCAGCATATAATATTTAAATAAGAGGAATAAAAAAGGAAGTTCCAAAAGAAATACAAGAAGATTATTTACTGGAAGTAAAAGTATTGAAAATCAATAAATCATATTTTATCACACTCAGGTCTTATCTAACTTGTTTCTATTATAAATGATATCTTCCTAAAATCTGCTCTTCCATGGTGTGATTACTTCCCCATCATCATGCCTGGTTTTATATGAATTTTGTGTCAACCTGCTTCAGTCGTTATAACTATTTAATAAATGAATTTTGTGATTTATCAGAGAGTTTAATGAGATTGATCTGACTAAAAAAGTGACCCAACTATTAAATTAGGATTAAATGAGAAAAGCATACTAGATAATTTTTACACGATGGTTCTTGAAGCAGCCATTATCTTAATTATCCACATCAACACAATAGCATTGATTTGAATTATTTTTAAGTCTGCTATTTCGATTTAAATAATAAAAACTTTAGAGCGGTAAATCGTTTTTCGAATAGTTCTCCTGTCATGATATTTTAATCAATGATGTTTGAGATCTGAATCTGAATTAATCAATTCCTTATTACAGACAAAGAGATGGGCTCTTAGCTTTAGAAATAAAGTGAAGCTTTTCGTTGTTAAAGATAGGTTTGTTTTTTTCTTTGTATAAAAACCTGTTTAATATTTATGCAATCAGATCATTACCGATATTATAAGCTCCTATAAAATCAGAAAGACCATGACTGCCTCCATTTACCAATCTTCTTGCTAATCTAAGATCACCATCCAGCAAAGCTTCCTTAATTTTTCTTTCTTTATCTTTTAAAAAACTAGCCAGAATCTTTGCAGCGATCTCAGGTTCATTTGCAAGAGCAGGATTTTTAACTAACTGTGTATCTAATCCAAGCGATTTACTGTACTTAGTATAATTTGATCTGCCTGTAAGCTGTATAAATCCACGTCCTTTAAATTTATCTCCATCACCCACACCTTTATTACCCAAATCGGTTCTGTTATCATACAAATCGAACGGATGTCCGCCAGGTGAACTATTAAACTTTGATTTACCTTCATCTATTGGTAAGAACCGACCTGTTTCTGCACGGACTGTAGCTAGCGCCATCAGCACCATTTTTTTATCTCCAAGTTTTTGATCCTCGAGAGCTTTTAGCACTGAAGGCAGATATTTTTTTATGTTATCTACAGGCGCAAATGGAAACATTTTTGAAACCATAGTAGCTGTAACTTTGTTGACAATTGAAGGGAGGGTTGAGTTTTCAATCAGACCAAGAGCATTAAGAGTACCAGGACCAGCGACGCCGTCTGCCAATAAGCCTTTACTTTTTTGAAATGCTAACAGGGCTGCCTGAGCACCCGGACCAAAATCACCATCTATAACTCCAGGGTTAAATCCTAATTTCTTTAATCTCTCTTGAAGACTTTTGACATCTTTTCCTTTGGAACCCATTTTTAATTCATCCATTATCTTTTCTCCTTATCTCAAATAATATTAATAATTAATTTTCTAAATCTGCAATAATATTATGCTGAACTGCATGTAAGATCTCAAATACATGGCTTATCCGAACACTGCAACAAAGAGAAGCTCGGTACAAACACAAACAGATTTAAAATATAAATTGCTGTCTTTGCAGCACTATACAAATAATTATCTCTCATAACAGCAAATCGCAAGTTCTTCATTTGTTATAACTACAAAATCAGAACGCCCTGAAGTCCAGGCACCTGCATCAATAAAAATATGCTTTCCATTATTTACGTTGGTATTAATATATGGATGATGTGTATGCCCAATAACGGTAATTTTCGTTTCCTTATTCTCAGGATTTTTATTCATACGTTCAGCAAAATAATCCAGGCAATGTCCATAATTCTTTTTGTAATCTTTTTCTGATGGGTAATCGTAAACAGGATCTTTGCCTGATTGAACACCCCAGGCATAATGTTCATCCTTTTCAATAACACTTGCCTTAACAAGCAGATGAGCAAAAAATTCATTAATCTCTCTGATGGTCATAAATAGAAACTGACTTACCTCCCAAAGTTGTGCCTTAGGATTTGAAAAATCTTTCCAGCTATCGGGAGTAAAACCATGCTCAATATATACTTTGCCCTCAAGCGCTGCGAAACGGAATCCAGGAAAATGTCTCAATTCAAAATCATGGTTGCCGTAAAGAAAGTGGGTACGTATTAAGTTCATCGTATTAACAATCTGATCATAACTTGAATGCGACATACGGATTTCGATAGCAGTTGCGTTTGCACTTTGCAAACCGGGAAATCGCTGTTCGTATAAATCACCAATCTGATAAATCCTCAATGTTTGATCTTCCAATTCCATTTCTTCTTTTAATGTACAAAGATGATTTAAAAATTTTAACATAGTGTCAGCACCAAACTTAAAATTATCAAGATGTGAATTGTATATATACATATGGATATCAGGAATGATTACCAACATATCGCATTTACTTAAAACAGGCTGCCAGCTTTTAAGTATAGGATAAGGCTTGCCATCATTTGAAATAATTTTAATTTTTTTATTACCTTTTATAAAATCTTTTTTAATCTTCATTATTTACCTCTCTCCATTTAAAGGATGACACAGGTTCATTGTTGAACTCTAATAACTCAATGGGGTATAATTCATAATTAATATCTACCAGTTTAAATGTCTTTGCATTACTAAGTATTTCGATGTTGTACCAATAGGAAACTTGCCGCCAAGGGTGATCGTTATAACGGACTTCTGCAAACATACTAGTGCTAACAGGTATCTGAGGAA
>JBBQSH010000009.1:0-41935 GCA_038214015.1 Ignavibacteriales bacterium
AATTAAATAAGACCAAATATCGACCGCATAGTTTATTGCTAATTGTGCTGATGCTGGTGGTTGAGGATAAATATAATCTACAACAAATGATGAGGTTGCTACTTTACCTAAAGAGTTTCTGTCAAGGTAAATGGAAGGAGCTTTTACTTTTGTAAATGCATTATTATGACTTCCTTTCAAGACACAAACATTGTTTTGAGGAAAGGAGTTTCCAATAAAAAATATTAAAAAGATTACAAAAAAAACAGTTTGCTTTTTCATTTTGTTTTTTCTATTTGGTAATTAAAATATGTTTGTTATTTTATAACCAAACAAAAATGAGCTATTACAGCTTACCAGGCTGTAGATCGCAAATCTCAATTTTGTTTGGCTATACCCATCCTGGTGTTCTTACCACCGGGATGGGATTTTGTTTAATAATTTTAATTAATGGTTGTTATTCTCCTTTTATCATATCAATTTTTGTAACCAATAGTAATTGCGCCAAACCCATTTTTTTGTCCTACAAAAGCGACTATGTTTTGTTTAAACGTTAAACCGAATAAATCTCCAAAATCTTCATTGTAATTTTGCCAACGCATTCCATTAAAATGTAATGCTGTACCAAAATCCCCTATAATAAAAATATCATTTGCTGCATTTCCTCTTACCATATTCATACTTACAGATGGAACATTCTCTTGCAGCCATTGACCGGATTTATTTTGATATACCCCTGAACCACATACATATAAATAATTATTACTGGTTGTCCAGCAACTGTATAATATCCTGTCTTTATTCCAGCTTAATGAATCTACATTACTGTTGGTTATTTTTAATATCTTCTTGTCCTGTGGTGGATTAAAAATTGAGGAGACAGGGCAATAAACAGTACTTGTTCCATTTTCAAAAATTCCCCAAACATCATTTATATTTGTAGTAGTCCCGCTTTCAATCCTTGCCCAGCTACTGCCGTTGTAGTGTGCAATGTTGCCATTGTTACCTACTGCATACAAATCATTTCTGCTGCTGCCCCAGAGTTTGTTAACATTACCATTCCATTGAATATTAAATGGAATTTGTTTGAATGTTATTCCATCCCAATGAATTCCTGCTTCAAACCAAATATCATTTTCATTGAAGGCAAAAATTGATTTAATAACGGGATAAAAGGGTGTTCCATTTAATAGGATTGGTATTCTTTTCAGTTCCCATCCTGATCCGTTCCAATGCGTAGCGTTATATATTTTTGGATCAGGGTTACCAAGTGAATCATTCATATAAATCTCACCAACAGCCCAAATGTTGTTTTCATCTATAATGGCAACATCATAAAGTAAACTACCTCCAGCTCCAATATCACCAAAAGTAAAAGTTTGAAAGGTAACGTTGTGGCTGGTGGTGTCAAGAGTAGTGGCTGTTACTTTGTTGCTGGATACTGGATTCTGGATGCTGGATGCCTGGAAAGAATAAGTTTGGTTTGGGAGTAAGGAATCGATGTAGAGTAAAGAGTCTTTAGTGCCCAGACTGAAGGTCTGAGCTACGGTGGTGTTTTTTAATAGATTTATTGTTGTCGGCAGTTGTATGTTGTTTGTTGTTAGTTGCAGCCAGGCTTCGGTGCAGGATACATCTTCAAGCTTTAGTAAAAGTTCAGGTTCAAGTTTGGGGTCGGTGGTGCTGCAGGAGGTTAAGTTCAAGATCAAGATTAAGTTCAAGAAAAAGAAGAGTGCAAATAAAATATTTTTTTTCATAAGATGACCCCGGCTGTGCCTTAGTTTAATATTTGAAAATGTTGGGTGAGTATAAATAGTGTTTTAGTTGAGTGAGAAGACATAAAAGATGAAACTCTAATTTCTCCCGGAATTGCAGAGAGAGAGTAAATATCCGCCGCGGCGGAGTGCAAGAAATTTTTATATTCAGCGTTCAAAATTATCCCTTAAAATTTTGTAACAGATATTTTCCTGAACAAACGTAAACAATAAAACTATTTTATTCAACACGCATAAAAAATATTTTATTGTAGTGTTAACAACAGCAAGTATTATACCTTTATTAAACTTTTGTTTTCATTAAGTTTTTATTTTCGTCAGGTAAAAAAGTGCAAAATAGTTTTTACATAATTACAAACTGTAAAAAATTAAGCGATAAAAATGGCGGGGAAAAATAAAAATGTATGATGGAATCACTTAGTGCAAAGGGCGGAGAGCAGAGCGTGAAGAACAGTCATTCGGAGTTATTCATAGTCATTCATTGTCATTAGTTGAAGTGAAGAAATTAAAAGAATCAAAAATTTAAAAATTGAAAGATTGAAAAGATTAATTTTATAAGTCACCTTCAATCGGTCTCAATAAAAGTTCTTCGGTAACAAGGTTTGCCTTTTGCAGAAAAGCCCAAACTAAAACTCGAGCGATATCTTCGCTAGTCATCATTCTTTCAGAAAATTCGTTACGGATCTCTTTAGACCACATAGTGGTTGCTGTTGCTCCTGGAATAACATTAATTACTTTGATATGATGCTTTCTAACTTCTTCCCTTAATGCGTTTGTATAACCGAGTAATCCCATCTTCGAGGCTGCATAAACACTGCTATTAATAAAAGTTTTTTTTGTAACCACAGAAAGGATATTAATTATTGTTCCACTTTTGTTGGAAATCATCTGAGGAAGAACAGCTTTAATAGCGTAGATTGAGCCTAATAGATTTGTGTTAATAATATCATTTATTTCATTAATGGAATTTTCTTCTGCCAATTTAAAGGAAGTTATACCTGCATTATTAATTAAACAATCAATTTTAGAATTTGCTAAAATCTTTTTTACTGTCTGATCAACATTAGTACTAGATGCAACGTTACATGGATATACTTCAACAGAAATTTTATCGCTATCCAATTCTGTATTAATTCTTTCAAGTTCAGCACCTCTTCTTCCGGAAGCAAAAACTTTAGCACCGGTTTTTGCAAATTCAATCGCTGCTGCTCTACCAATTCCGGAACTTGCACCTGTAATCCAGATACCTGGTTTTTCTTTGCTCATAAATTTTTTGTAGAGATAAGATTTAGAAATTCTGATCGGGTTCTTGCATCTTCCTTAAATACACCAAGCATTGCACTGGAAGTTGCGGATGAATTTTGTTTTTCAACTCCACGCATCATCATACACATATGATGGGCTTCAGAAACAACAGCAACACCAACTGGTTGAAGATATTTGTCTAAAGTATCTGCAATTTGCTGAGTCATTCGTTCCTGCACTTGCAATCGTCTCGCAAATACATCAACAATTCTAGGAATCTTACTGAGACCAATAATCTTTCCATTCGGGATATAAGCAACATGAACTTTTCCAAAAAACGGAAGCATATGATGTTCACACATACTATAAAAATCTATGTTCTTAACTAAGACCATCTCGTCGTATTTTTCTGTAAAAATAGCATCGTTGATAACTTCTTCAATATCCTGATTATAACCTTTAGTCAGGAATTCATATGCTTCAGCCACACGCCTTGGTGTGGTGAGTAATCCTTCACGAGTTGGATCTTCGCCTATTTGAATTAATAAATCATTTATCAAATTTTTTGTTTTCTCTTTATCCAATTTATTCTCCGCGATATTCGAAGTAATTGTTTTCAGTTTCGTAAAGTTTAACTGAGTAAAGGTTACCAGCAGGAATTTTATCCTTTAACTGATTCCATATTGCTATAACAATATTTTCTGAAGTTGGATTTAGTCCTTTCATAAAATCTGTATCAATGTTCAGATTTTTATGATCAACTTTACCAATCACGTGCTCAATAATTATATCTTTAAGTTTTTTCAAATCAATAACAAAACCGGTGGTGGGATCAACATCTCCGGCAACTACAACTTCTAAAGTGTAGTTATGTCCATGCCAGTTTGGATTACTGCACTTGCCAAACAATTCAAAATTTTCCTTATCACTTAAGCCTTCTTTGAATAATCGATGAGCGGCTGCAAAGGTTTCTCTTCTTGTTAGATAAATCATTTTAATCTTTCAACGCCTCCAAGACTTCTTTGTTATGTCCATCTACTTTTACTTTGCTAAATATCTTTTTGATTTTACCTTTTTCATCGATTATAAAAGTTGTTCTTTCAACTCCCATATATTTTCTGCCATACATGCTTTTCTCTTTCCAAACGTTGTATTTTTCAAGAACAAGTTTTTCTTCATCAGCGAGTAAATCAAATTTAAGTTTATACTTTTCAGAAAACTTTTTATGTGATTTTACTGAATCAGGACTTACACCAATTATGACAGCATCAATTTTAGAGAATTTTGGTAAATCATCACTAAAACTGCAGGCTTCTTTTGTGCATCCACTTGTGTCATCTTTCGGATAGAAATAGAGAACAACTTTTTGTCCAATAAAATCTTTTAAAGATATTTTTTTCTCATCCTGATTTAGCAAACTAAAATCAGGGGCTTTTTTACCAACTTCTAACATCAAAACTTCTCCATTTCAATTACTTACACGAGTGCTTTTTTGATTGCTTCAAAGTCTGGTTGATTGCCAGGATTTGCAAGCACTTCGAAATATTTTATATTTTCATTTGCATCAACAACGAATGCTGCACGCTTTGCAGTGTTGAGATAATCAAATTTACCTGGTACAAAAACGTCTAATAATACATCATAATCTTTAATAACTTTTTTATTAAAATCACTCAATAGAGGAAAATTGTAATTATTTTTTTCATGAAACATTTTTAAAGCGAAATGAGTATCTACACTAATTCCTAACACCTGAGCATTTAAATTTTCATATTCTTTAAGCTCATCTCTAAAAGTACATAACTCTGTAGTGCAAGCACCGGTATTTGCTGCCGGAAAAAATAGAACAACAACATTTTTTCCTTTAAATGAACTTAATGTTACGGGTTCTCCATCCTGATTGAATAATGTAAAATCCGGGGCTTTATCTCCAACTTTAAGTGCCATAATAATCTCCTATTAAATTTAATTATGATTTTTGAAAAGTTTTTAGTTTTACTATTTCAATTTAGCCAAAAGCCCTTGTACTTTCAAGAAATAGTAAACAGAGTTGATATATATAACAACCAAAATAAATTAAAGTTCAAAATTAATTTTAAATCAAACCAGCTTTTCTCGTCCATTCCTTAAATCCCTGCTCAAGCTGCTCAAATGATTCAATTGCAAATAAGATCGGCTGTAAATGCCAAACATCATAATCCTGGTTAACTATGTTTTCAGGAATGAATTCTTTCACTTCAACTTTCCCTGATAAAGCATTCTGAACTTCGCCGTGCGAGGATACAATTCCGGCACCGTATATTCTCATTCCTTCAGGCTTTCTAATCAATCCAAACTCAACTGTAAACCAGTGGAATGTTTCTAAATATTTTCTGTTGATTCCCTCAGCTTTTAATGCAGCTTCACCAAACATTTGATAAAAAGAAGCAAAATTTTTATTTGTTAAAAGAGGCATATGTCCAAAAATATCGTGAAATAAATCTGGCGCGGGAGTATAATCCAGTTCTTCTTTACTTCGAATATAATCAGTAGAAGGAAATACTTTTCTGCGAAGCATTTCAAAAAAATTTTGTTCGTGAATCAAACCGGGAACTCTTGCTAGTTTCCACCCTGTTGAGTTATAAAATATATGGCTCAAATCTTTGAGATAAGGAATTTTATCCGGGGAAAGATTTAACTTATCTGCACCCTCGATATATTCTTCACAAGCTCTGCCCGGCAAGAATTGCATTTGCCGATTATAGAGAAATCCCCAATTTGCTTGTTCTTCGACTGTATAATTTGGATAAGTAATTTCATCGTGTTCAGGAACAGAATCTTCTAATTTCTGTGGGATGCATCTTGGGTCAATGCCATTCTGCGCAGCTTTTTCATACGCAGAAATAATTTTCTCTTCTTTATTTTTCTTCATTTCGGATTCCTGTTATTCTTCGTGTAGAAGTTAAAGATTGGTTTGTTATTTTTCAATGAGAATTTGAGAACAGTTTTGGATCTTTTTTTTGCTTACATTTTTATTTCATCATTTTTATATAGAATAACTAAATTTTATATTGATTTAGAAATTATATTAATTTGATTTAATAATAGTTATTCAATACTTAAAGAATATTTTGGAAGAAATAAATAAAACTGAATTAGAATTTAATCAATCCTGTGTTATTCCATTTAGAATTTCAAATGGCAGTATTGAATTATTACTAATCACATCTATTAAAAAGCAAAAGTGGATTTTCCCAAAAGGGTTTATCGAATTCAATTTATCTGCATTTGAATCTGCTAAAAAGGAAGCATACGAAGAAGCCGGTGTAATTGGAGAAAATGAAACTGTTGAGCTTGGTTCTTTTGATCTTAAGAAGAAAACAAGAACATCACACGTAAAGATTTTTTCGATGGAAGTAACAAAAGAATTAAAAGATTATCCAGAAAAAAATCTGCGTAAGAGAAAATGGTTTAATGTTAAAGACGCCCTAGCAAATATTGAGAATAGCGATATAAAAAATTTTGTATATAAACTTGAAGCTAAAATTAAGCCAGCTAATCATAATCCTGCTTAATAATTTTGTTCACTGCCTCAGCCGATACTTCATATTCGAATCCACGACTTAATAGAAAAGAAATTAATTTTTGTTTAAGTTTTTTATTATCATTTTCACGTTTTTTTAGATTTTGATATTTCTTCTGCACTAAAGCCAAAGCTGCTTCATTCTGATCTTCTTCAGAATCAAAAGATTTTAGGACTTCATCAATGATGGATGCTGAGACGCCCTTACTGAATAGCGCAGATCGTATTTTATTTTTACCCCAGCGTTTCTTTTTAAGTTTTTCTTCTATAAAATGATTTGCAAAAACCTGATCATCAATAAAAGATTTTTCCTTTAATTCATTAAGCACAAGTTTTATTAATCTTTCTTCATAAGATTTTTGCTTTAACTTAATCAACAGTTCTCTTTCTGAATGGAATCTTCTGGCAAGAAATGATAATGCTCTTTGTTTAATATGATAAAGTATATTTTGTTCGATAAAAAAAGAAAAACGGTCTTCGGAAATTTCATCACCTTTCCTAAGACCGCTGTTATAAAAAGTATCTTCAGATAATATTAATTGTTCTCCGTTATCAAAATAAACCGAAACATTTTTTTCGTCTTTTCTGGAGACTCGATCAATTTTCATTTATGATTATCGACATTCATCATTTAAGAATTAAAAAATAGATTCCGGATCAAGTCCGGAATGACAATTCAAGTTATTAACCGGATGAAGTCTACTATTTCTTTTTAGCTTTTGATTTTTCTTCTGGCTTATCTTCTGATGTGGCTTCAGTTTTAAATCCTGGCAAACCAAGTTTTGTTTTAATTTCTATTTCTATTTTTTTATACATATCCGGAAACTCAATAAGTTTCTGTCTGAACTGTTCCCTACCTTGAATTCTATCTTCACCATAAGTAAACCATGCGCCGCCTTTTTTGATTATTCCAAGTTCAGTGGCAAGATCAATAACATCGCCTGTTTTGCTAATACCCTCATTGTATAAAATATCAAACTCTGTTTGTTTGAATGGAGGTGCAACTTTGCTTTTAACAACTTTAACTTTTGTTCTGTTACCGATAACTTCTTCTCCATCTTTAATAGCTGCAATTCTTCTTATATCTAATCTAACAGAAGCGTAAAATTTAAGTGCGTTTCCGCCTGTTGTTGTTTCAGGATTTCCAAACATTACACCAATTTTACTTCTAAGTTGATTGATAAATATAACAGATGTTTTTGATTTAGAAATTGCACCGGTTAATTTTCTCAGAGCCTGTGACATCAATCTTGCCTGAACAGCCATTGTTGCGTCACCCATTTCACCTTCAATTTCAGAACGAGGAACAAGTGCTGCTACTGAATCGATAACAATAATATCCAAAGCATTACTACGAACTAAAGTATCAGTAATTTCCAAAGCTTGTTCACCATAATCGGGTTGAGAGATCAGAAGATTTGGGGTATCAACACCTAGGCGTTTTGCATAATTAACATCAAGTGCATGTTCTGCATCTATAAAGGCAGCAAGTCCGCCCAATTTTTGAGCTTCAGCAATTATGTGAAGACACAATGTAGTTTTACCGCTTGATTCCGGTCCATATATTTCAATTATTCTTCCACGTGGAATTCCGCCAATGCCTAGTGCAATGTCTAAAGACAAAGCTCCGGTTGGAATTGCTTCGATGTCATTTACAATTCCATCTCCAAGTTTCATGATCGCACCTTTGCCGTAAGTTTTTTCAATTCCGGCAATTGCGTCATCAATAATTTTCATTTTTTGTTCTCTATCAGAAGCCATCATTACTCCAATTTTTTAAGTTTATAATTTTTGATTTCAAAATATTTAGATCTCTCGGAATGAAGAATACTTTTATACAGTGTAATTGAATTAGTAGTAAAAAGTATTGGTTCAAAGGTAAAATTTTTGAAGTTGTTAACAAAGTTAATTCCGGGATCATTTTTTATTCTTAGTAAAGTTATATGCGGATTGAATTTCCTTTGTTCGATCGGAATTGATAATTTTTCCAATCTTGAATTCAATTCCGTAATCAAATCAAATAATGTTTCGTCAACATTTAATCCAGCCCAAAGTATAAATGGCTTACCATCACGATAAAAAAATCCGAACGTATTAAATGAACATTTTATTGATTGAATATTATTGACAAAAAGTAATTCATTAGAAATGTTATCTATCATCTCGTCAGAAACATCACCAATAAATTTAATCGTAAGATGAAGTTTTTCTATTGGTTCCCATTTGATATTTTTCTCTAAGCAAATTTTATCACGCAAACCGATAATTTGTTTAATCACATTATCGGGTAAATTAAGCGAGATAAAAAGTCTATTCATCAAATGCGATACCCAGCAAACTTCTTCTAACCATCTCTAACGCAGCCTGCGTTGATCTGTTTTTATTAAGGATTCGATCTTCACCAAATTGAAATCTTTTAGCCGTGCAAACTTTATCATCACAATATCCGATATAAACTGTTCCAACGGGTTTATCTGTAACGCCGCCGGTTGGACCCATAATCCCGGTTAATGAAACACCAATATCTACCCCGCTGATTGATTTTATTCCTTCAGCCATTTGCATTGCAACTTCTGCTGAGACAGCGCCCTTTTCCATCATAACATCCTCATCAACTTTAAGCAGTTCTACTTTTGCAGCATTGCTGTAAGTAACAATACCACGTTCAAAGTATTTACTGCTTCCATTAATGTTGGTTATTCGATCGGCTAAACCGCCGCCTGTGCAGGATTCCGCCACCGCAATTCTTAATTCTCTTTCCTTTAAAAGTCTTCCGACAACATCTTCCAAATTTTCATCACCACGACCATAGATATATCTTCCAACTAAACTTCTGATTTTCTGTTCAATTTCTAAAAGATGATTATTTGCTTCTTCTTCAATTTTAGATTTAACTGTTACCCTTAATCTTACTCCATATTGATTTGGCAGAAAAGCTAATTGCGCACCATGCAGCAGTTCATTAATATCACCTAATCTTTCAGCAACAACCGATTCTGGCAAACCCGTTGTCTGAAGTGTAACTTTTTTTATAAACTCTTCTGGATTTCCCATTCTTTCAATCAACTTTGGAATAACATAATTGCTCATCATAGATTTCATTTCATAAGGGACACCGGGCATCACAATATATATTTTATTATCTTTTTCTATCCAATAGCCAGGAGCAGTTCCATTTTCATTTCGTATTACATCGGCAACTTTCGGAATCATCGCCTGATCCTCGTGAGTTTTTTTCATTTCTCTTCCCCGACGTTTTAGCATACTTTTTATATCTTCAAGTACTTCATCACTGCGTACTAATTTTGTTTTAAAGTATTCAACAAAAGTATTTCTTGTAACATCATCATGCGTCGGTCCCAGTCCCCCTGTGCAAATAATTAAATCAGCTCTTTCAGAGGCAAATTCCAGTTCATCTAAAATTACTTTAGTGTTGTCTCCAATAGCTGAGGTTTTAACAATTAAAATATTATTATCAGAGATAAGATTGCCAATGAATGCGACGTTGGTATTAATCGTTTGCCCGATTAATAATTCATCCCCAATAGAAATTAAATAAGCTTTCATTTTTCTAATAAACTCCAAATGTGTAAACAATTAAATGAACAATAATTAAAGAATAAAAACCAGCGATAACATCATCAATCATAATTCCAAAACCACCGGGTAATTTTTCAGAAGTTCTTGCAGGAAAAGGTTTGATTATATCGAGTGCACGCCAAATTAAAAATGATGTTAATACAATTAGCAAGGTTTTGGGTAACGCAATCAATGCAATCCAAGTTCCAACCACTTCATCAACAGTACATTGAGATGGATCCTTACCATAAACCTTTTCAAACTTAGATGAAACAAATAATCCGTATCCAAAAAAAAGAATAATCGCCGGAATAATAATCTCTAACTTTTCAAATTCCGGAATTAGATAAATGACAATCGCCGCTAAGCTGCCAAATGTTCCCGATGCAAATGGAATGTAACCGGTATAAAAACCTGAACCAATTAATTTTTCAAACCAGTTTATTTGTTTCATTAAATAATTTTTTTATTAAATGTTTATTTTTCAAAAGATATGTTACACCGGAATGCACCGTAATAACTGTAATTACCAGCATTATAATGTATATCAAATTTTTATTCGATAGCTGGTTAAACAATTGTTCATTTCCACTATACACTTCAACAGTATTAAGTCCACCATAAAGTAAAAGTAAATAATATAAAAACACCATTTGTAAAACAGTTTTCCACTTAGCGTAGTAGCTTGTAACAAAATTATATCCTCTGCTTTCAGCATAAATTCTTAAAAGAGTAATAATCAAATCACGAAGTACTATAAGCACAACCATCCACAATTGAAGCAATCCAACAAAAACAAACCCCAGGAATGCAGTTGATGTTAAAATTTTATCAGCAAGAGGGTCCCAGAATTTACCCCAGTCTGTTATATAATTAAATTTTCTCGCAAGCCATCCATCGTACCAATCGGTTAATGCGGCAATTAAAAAAACTCCAAGCGAGATTTGAATTAATAATGGATCTTTTGATAGAAAAAGATATAGAAATATTGGTGTAAGAATTATTCTGAGAATTGTTAATTGATTCGGTAGTGTCATTTTTAAATCGTTGTTTTCTCAGAAAATTTATTAAGAAAATGATACTCATAAATACCCGTATTATGTCCGTCATTCCATGTAATCTGCACAGCGTAATTACCGACCTGATCTATTGATTTTACAGTTATCTGATTTTCTGCAAACAAGGGGATATACATTTTGCCTTGCTTATCTCTTTCGGTTAAGCAAGTAGCACAAGGACATCTCTTTCTTAATTCTCTTAACTCAAGAACACTTTCATTTCCATCATCCCAGATGATTAAAAGTTTTTTCTTTTCAATCAGTCTAATTTTTTTAGGATGCATCTATTAAATACTCTTACCGGTGAGTTTTTCCAAAGCTTCTAAATATTTTTCACTTGTTCTGTTTATGATATCCTCCGGCAATGGAGGCGGAGGCGGCTGTTTGTTAAACTTAATTTCTATTAAATAATCACGCACAAATTGTTTATCAAAACTTTCCTGTGATCTGCCTTTTTCATATTTCTCTAAAGGCCAGAATCTTGAAGAATCAGGTGTAAGTAGTTCATCAACCAGAATTATTTCATCACCAAGTTTTCCAAATTCCATTTTAGTATCTGCGATAATAATTCCTTTGCTGAGGGCAAACTCAACAGCATTTTTATAAATTTCTATAGTTTTATTTTTCATAAAATCAATCGTTTCAACGCCAGCAATTTCTTTTGCTTCTGCTTCAGAAATATTTTCATCGTGTAAACCAATCTCTGCTTTTGTAGCAGGAGTAAAAAGTGGTTCAGGAAATTTTTCAGATTCTACAAGTCCTGAAGGAAGTTTAATACCGCAAACTTCTCCTGTTTTTTTGTAATCCACCCAACCTGATCCGGTTATATATCCACGAACAACACTTTCAATTTGAACAACATTTGCTTTTTGAACAAGCATGCTTCTTCCTTCAAGATCATCAGCATATTGCATACATTCTTTTGGAAATTTATTAACATCGGTAGTAATAAGATGATTTTTGATGATGTCTTTCGAGTAATCAAACCAAAATTCAGAAATCATTGTTAGTACTTTCCCCTTGTATGGAATTCCCTGACCCATTATTACATCAAAAGCTGATAATCTATCTGTAGAAATAATTAAGAAATATTCACCAAGATCATATATATCTCTTACTTTACCGCTTTTAACGAACTTTAATTTAGGAAAATTTGTCTGAAGGATAACTTTTTCTTTCATGGTAAACCTATTTTATTATAATGTAAATATATGCAGGGATAAAGCAGAATTCAATAAATCGATTATAAATATTGAATTGAAATTTAATTGGGATGTGTTCAATAAAAAACCCGCTTCGGTTAGCGGGTTAAGGGATGTGGGCAGGGACGGAATTGAACCGCCGACACATGGATTTTCAGTCCATTGCTCTACCGACTGAGCTACCTGCCCTTCAAAATTTAGAGTGTAAAAATATGGAATTTTAGCAAAATCACAAACAGAATGGAAAATTAAATTTGTTTACTCAACCGTAACACTTTTTGCAAGATTTCTTGGCTGGTCCACATTTAATCCTTTTTTAACAGCGATATGATAAGCAAGTAGCTGTAAAGGAATTACTGTAAGAATAGGCATTAACATTCTAATCGTATGAGGAATTTTAATTGAATAATCCACCAACTGATCAATATCATTGTCATCTTCACTTGCAATTGCTATTGTTCTTCCGCCCCGAGCTTTAACTTCTTGAATATTGCTAATAATTTTTTCATAAGTAGAATCTTTTGGTGCGATAAAAACAACAGGCATATTTTCATCAATAAGTGCAATTGGTCCATGCTTCATTTCGGCTGCGGGATACCCCTCTGCGTGGATGTAAGAAATTTCTTTCAACTTTAATGCGCCTTCTAATGCTACAGGAAAATTGTAACCACGACCAAGATATAAAAAATTAGTTGCGTCTTTAAACTCTTCAGCAATCTTTTCAATTTCATCATTAAGCTTAAGGATTTTTTCTACTTTTTCAGGGATCAACAATAACTCATCGGCTATTTGTTTTCCATCAACACGACTTAAACTTTTTCTTCTTGCAATTAGAAGAGTAATTAAAGCGAAAACCGTTAGCTGCGAAGTAAATGCTTTTGTAGAAGCTACACCAATTTCAGGACCAGCGTGTGTATAGACTCCTGCATTTGTCTCACGTGCAATTGAACTACCCACAGCATTGCATACTCCTACAACAAGTGCACCTTTCATTTTTGCTTCGCGTACTGCTGCAAGAGTATCTGCAGTTTCACCACTTTGTGATATAAAAAATATTGCATCATCTTTTTCAATTATTGGATTTCGATATCTAAATTCAGAAGCATACTCCACTTCAGTAGGGATTCTGCAAAACTGCTCTAACATATACTCACCAACTAAACCAGCATGCCAGGATGTTCCGCAAGCGGTGATAATAATTCTTTTTGTATTTGCAAGTTTTTCAACAACATCAACCAGTCCTCCTAAGCGTGCATCACCTTCGGATTGAAGAATTCTGCCTCTGATTGAGTTTCTTAACGACTCTGGCTGCTCCATAATCTCTTTGAGCATAAAATGCGGATAACCACCCTTGTCTATTTCTTCCAGTGTCATTGATATTTCATGCACTTCTTTTTCTATATCATTATCGTAAATTGTCTTTGCAGTAAATTCATCCTTTTTAATTACTGCTATTTCACCATCCTCAAGATAAATAATTTGTTTGGTGTGCGAGATTATGGCGGATACATCAGACGCAAGAAAATTTTCACTCTCCCCAATTCCTATAACCAGAGGCGATCCTTTTCTGGCAGCTACAATCTTATCAGGTTCCTTAGAGGAAATTACAGCTAAACCGTAGGTACCTTCCACTTCATGTAAAGCTAGTTGTACTGACTTTGTTAAACTATGGCCACGTTTTGTAAAGCTATCAATTAAATGAACAAGAACTTCAGAATCAGTTTCGCTTAAAAACTTATATCCAAATCCAATTAGTCCTTTTTTTAATACTTGATAGTTTTCGATTATACCATTGTGGATTAGAAAAATTGTATTGTCTTCATTTGAGTGAGGGTGTGCATTTATCTCATTAGGAATTCCATGAGTTGCCCATCTTGTATGTCCAAGTCCAATAGTAGAACTCAGACTAAGATTTTCTAATTTATCCTCAAGGAGACTTACTTTACCTTTATTCTTAACAATAAGTGAAGCATCATTATCTATTATACCAATACCAGCAGAGTCATAGCCCCTGTATTCTAATCTCTTTAAGCCATTAATTAGAATTGGGATGCAATTTTTTTCACCGATATAACCAACAATTCCGCACATTATGCAAACTCCAAATTAGTTATAAAAATATGCTATGGAAGAAAATTCATTTATTTCACTTTAGCTAATTTTTGAGTAACTGTTTTAACTTCATCACCATTCTTGGATATTATTTTATAAAAATATAATCCATTGGCTATCTCATCGCCATCTTCATCTTTTCCATCCCAGTAAATTTTGTTAAAACCAATTTGTAAAGGTGATGAAGGCGACAATTCCTTTATCAATCTTCCTGCCACAGTAAATATCTTAATTTTGAATTCTTCTGGAGGAATTACGCCTCTTAATTCAAATGTAAAATAAGTATTGTCCGAAAATGGATTAGGGTAATTATAAACCTGTAACAAATCGGGATTGTTATAAACATTAAAAACTGAGCGCGATGAAGTGGAATCGAAAAAGTTACCCGAGGCATCTTTAGCTAAAACCTCCAGGACATGCCTTCCATCTTCCAGTTTTGGAGTCCAGGTTATTACCGCACGTGAGTTTGGATGAGGTGTGTAATTATAAGTAATATCTGGTCCGGGTACAGTCAGAACTTTTGGAATATTATTATGAGTGTGAACGATAGTAAAATAAGTGCTGTCAAGAGGCAGCGGGCTATTGTCTTCAAGAATAATAATTACTTCTGGCTCTGAAGAAATAATATCACCATTAATAATTTCCCTTCCATCAAATGTAATATTGAAAAGAGGATTTGCAGAATCGCGGACAACATAAAAAGTTCCTTCGATCTGATTATTAAAAGTATAATATTCTTCTGAGGGTAATGTAGCAACAACTTTTATATCAATCGGGGATACTGGGGCTTTGTACAGTAAATTATCAGTAATAATTGTTTTAACAGATGTTGAGAAAGTATCATTAGGAACACTTATATAGGTTGTGTAAAAAACAGTATCTGTTAAATTATTTGAAAATTCTAATTTTAAACTGTCCGCAGATACATATCCTAAATTATTTACCTTTAGTGTCATATCTAAAGAGATTCCTTGTAAAACTGAATCAGGTGCAAAAGATAAATTCTTTGGGATGATAGAGATCTCCGGCAGATAATCATAATTTACTTTTAGTGAATTGAATTTCATTGGTTCGCCGGAACCGTAAGATGAATCTGCCAAATCAAATTTTAGCTTTATGTAATTATATTGTTTGGTATCGATATTATTGATGTTTAAGTTTGGCTTAATCAGCGAGTCAAGAGTAATCCAGCTTCCATTACTTTTATTCTTGCCGAGCAGATAACCCTTATAAAAGCCATTGGAATTTGTTTGATCAATATTAAACTCAAGATCGTTCCATTTAGAAGCCGGTCCAATTTCTGGGGAAACTATTTGACCATTTGCTTCGATATAAGTACCAACATATTTAAAGAATGCTGGAACATAAGGAGTTATTCCAGGTCTGAAAGTATTGAAGTAAACAAAATTATTAACATGGTCATAGGCTATCGCATAATAATTTTTTATCTTCTGTGCATAAAACCACTCTTCTTCAAATATGCCATCCGGTAAACTATAACGACGTACTTTAATTAAAGTGAAGTTTTCATAAACGATAGCGTAATTTTCAGAAATAATAAAGCTTGAAACTCTTCTCATCGTTGATCCGCTAAAAATTATATCCTCCCCAACTTTTGTCCAATTATTCGAAGGATTAAATTTTCTCAAAACAAATTTACCCGGATAAAGCGCAGTACCCACACCAAGATTATAAACATACTCTCCATCTGAATACAAAAACACACCACCAATTTGCGTGGAAGAGGCTACAGTTAAGACCAAACTATCTTGTATTGCTACTCTACTTGTATCACCGGTGTTTACATCTATCTTTAACAGATTATCTGTTGGTCCGGTGCAGGTATAAAGAAAACCATCGTGCATCATTAAATGGCTGTAGATATAAATATCCAGATTAGGAATTGCACCATAGTTAGTACCCGCTGTTGTTCCATTCAAACCAGTTCCAATTTTATATATTTTTGATTTATTTCCGTTGTTAAAATCCGGCAGGTTACCAAAATAAAAGTAAGTGCCATCAGTAGTAAATGTTGATGGTTTTGTCTGATCTGCAGGAAGTGAATAATAAATTGAGTCTAATAAATATTTTGGACTTGGATATGGCGGATTTACCTTAGTATTTAAAACAAGACTACTGTATTCTTCAGAATAATTAATATTTGAAGTATTGAAAAGATTTAATTGTTGCTTTTGAGCTAGATAACCTGAACCAATTTTATCAGAAATTGTAAATATTCTGATACCACTTGAATTCGTATCAACATCGTCATAGACAATGGCTCGCCAAAAATATTCTCCTGGTGCTAAAGTACCGGGATTCCATCTCACAACGGCATCTGTAGCATTTAATACTGGTGATTCTGCAAGTAACTGCTCACCATCGAATTGTGGTAAGTTATTTATTTGAATTAGGTAATTAAAATTTCGGTTAAAATAAAATCCTATATCTGAAATTAGAAATTCTATGCTTCCTAAATCTGTAAAATATCCATCGGCAGGTTTGATAATACTTGGCTCACCAAAATCAAAAATTGAAAAAGAATTTGAAGCAGTATTATCAGAAAAATCATCTTCAGGTACGCTCTCATCATCATTTATAGTGGCTATTAGTGTTATCAACCCAGATTCCTGAGGCACCCAGGTGAAATATGTTGTATCGCTTTCCCCAAAATTAGTCAGTGCAATTGAATCGATGAGGGTTGTGTCAGATATTATTCGTTCATATAATTTTAAAGTAACTGTATCATCAGGGAATGAAAGCCCTAAATTATTTATAGCTAATTTAACCGAAACGGTATCATTAACTAAAGGATTAGTTGGGTTTATTGATATGTTAGAAGATTTGATTACGAAATCAGGTTTTTTAGGTATAGCCAATTCAATTGCAGGATCTCCTAATAGCACTAATAATGCTGTCATCGTTCCATAATTTTGGTTCGATTTTGCAATATTTATGGCTTTACCGATAACATAATTTTTATTATTAAAAACTGCTGCAAATAAATCCTGATTAATATTTGCAGTTGTTGGCCAGAAAGTTACTCCTGAGCTTCCCCAAAATGCTACGCTGCCTTTGCCGGGTATGGAGTTAAAAATTTCGCCAAATATTTCCTGATTATCAAAATGTGCCGTGTAACAGGTTACACTAATTACAAGCGGTAATTTATCACCATTATTTAATTCATATATATCGTCATTAGTAAAAACTAAATCCCACTGTAAGCCGCCGCCGTGTCCATAATAATTTACTATTACTGCACCATTATCAATTTCACGTCTGATATCTGGTCCTTCTCCTTGAAAAGGGATATACTCTGGTTTATTTGGGTATCTAAAAATTTTAGTGGCTTTAATGCCATTAGGTTTTAAATAAGAATTTTCCAGTATAATATTTCTATCGTTGAATTTATATTGATTTTCGTCCTCTGCGGAAAGACCAGAGGATACCAGTAAAACATTTTGTTTCCACTCTTTATTTACGTCGGCTGGATAGTTAATGATTTTATCAACAAGAATATCGGCTTCTTCCATAGTTTCGCAGGATATTCTTCCAAGGGCAATATCCGGGATGATATCATTTCCTGAAACAGTTACAATGGCATTATCACTTGGTGCTTGTCCATAAATAGTTGCATGATATGATGGTGAGGGAATAAAGTTTGGTCTGCTGGTAGGAAATATTTTTCTATAGTCATAACTCATATCACCCATCAAAGCAATGTACTGCGGTGCTGGTGTCTGCCAACTTTCATAGGCATACTTTGCAAAACTATTAAGTGCCAACGGGTTCATCAACCCATATGAAAATTCATTATATACCTGATCAGCACTAACAACTTTTATTCGTGGAGTTGCAACACCTTGCAAATTAGAACTACGATAGTCAGCTAATCTTTCCGCTGCAGGAATGAAATCCCTGTGAGTGATAATTATATAGTCTGATCCGTTATTTAAATTTCTAAGATCAGACGGAACATTTTGCACTATAGAATCCGGCAAAGAAAAATAATCATCTGCGACACAATAGTAATCTGTCTGCACCGAAATAGTATCAATAAAGTAAACACTTTTATCAACGTCATTAGGTATATAAGGATTCTTTATCAACTCACCTCTGCTTGGAACGTATATCTTCATATTGTCACGCATCCAACCGAATAGATAGTAGCGGTTTTCCTGAAAGTTGTTGGGCGGACTCTTAAAGAAATAATAATTTGCAAATGTTCTATTCCAGCGCCAATATTCAAATTGTAAATAATTTATTAAAACATAATCAGTTCCTACATTTGGACATATATCTCCTAGAAGACTTACTTCTAGCTTTTGTCTATTAGGAAATATTTGTGCAGTATCACCACCACCCAAAGTAAATGGTGCTACAAAAAAACTTTTTTCAAAAAGCGCTGTAGACTGACCATTCCATTTAATATTACCAAGAACTTTAGTATTAAATTTAACAGTCACATCGTGTCCATTACCACCCGAGCAAGAAATATTTGATAGTCCATGCATTCCAATACTTATTTTTACATCATGTTTATCAGGAACCCTTCTGTAGGCAATACTATCTTCAATCCAATACACAAAATCTCTAAATGGAGTCCTGTTTCTTGCTTCTGCAGATCCCCAATACCAGTAATCCCTTTGATCATTTGTAGCGTAGCCGAGTTTATGATACTCATTATCTTGTTCCCAGGATAATGTTTCTACCGTATTAGTAATTAATGGTGTAAGATTGCTTGATGAGTATCCGTTAATATTTTTATAAGAATTTATTGAATCAGCCTGATACGAAAACCAATATACATTTGTTGTGTTATATATATTCATTCTGGTAAATTGATCATGAGGAGTTGCAGGTTTACCTATGAACTGTACATAATCACCAGAATTAAATAAACCATCTTGCTGTGTGTCAACAATATCAATCGGTAGTGAAATTCCATCATTAAAAATTTCTAGATTTCCTTCCTGAATTCCACTATTAGCTGAAATACCCGAATTGATTAGCTGATCATATGTTAAACGATATAAACCTTTTTTATTCAAGTAAACTTTAAAGTAATTTTTATTAGGATCGTACCAATAGTTCGCTTGTGGTGAGTCTGACACTGATTGTATTTTACCTTGAAATGTAAGCGCCTCTGATGGATTGATTACATTTGAATATATTAGTTCTTCTGTCATTACATCTGAGATTGGCAATAGCATATCACGAAAACTTTCATCCAACTTGTAATCTATGCGGACTTTAATTCTTTTATTAAAAACAAGAATTCTTTCAACAGGATTAAATTGAAATGGGGCAATTGAAAGTGAAGCGGTTTTTATATACCTAAATATAGCCTGTGAATTTATTTGAGCTTGTTCCAAAGGGAACAATGCATTGCTGCCATAAACGTTTTGATTGTAACTTAAGTTTTCATAAGGTTGATCAGCAGAATCTGGTGTTGATATAACGAATTTATCTTTAATTACTTCACGTTCTATATCAACAATGCTCAAAATTGCATTAGAATTTTGTGGAATTCCAATATCATAAAATCTGGTTGGTAAAAATGGATCACCAGGATTTTGAAGAGGATAATTAAAATCAGTTATTTTAGTAAACTTTATCCCCTGAATTGTAAAATCGCTTATTTCGAATATCCCATCAAAATTAAACTCAAGTAAAATATGTTCTTCATCGGATTGTAATACTTTGTAATCTTGAGAGAGGGTATTGTGTGAAACTGAAAGGATAACAATTAATACACTTAAAGCAGAAAACAGTATGCTTTTCATATGAAATATCCCGGATGATTGAATTTCTTTTAAGTTTATAAAATAAGTTAATTTTTAGAGATAAGTTAAACAAGGGTAAAAAAAGCGGCACAATACAAGTCTAAATTATTTTGTTTAAATAAATTTAAATGTTTCCCTTGTTACTTATAATGACCCAAAAGGTTTTAAGGAATATTTTCAGGTCTCCAAAGAAAATTTCATTAGAGTAATATTCAATCTCCATTGCTGTTCTTTCTTCTGGGGTAAGAGTTTGTCTTCCATTAATTTGTGATATGCCTGTAATACCGGGTAGAAATTGAAATACACGTTTTTGATAATCGTTGTATGTTGAGGTTATGCTTGTTATCTCTGGTCTCGGACCAATAATGCTCATTTCACCTTTTAAAACATTAATAAGCTGCGGCAGTTCATCTATGCTGGTTCTTCTTAAAAACTTTCCAACTTTTGTAATTCTTGGATCATTTACTTGAGTGATTCCTGGTCCATAACTCAAGGCATCATCAATCATTCCTCTAAACTTAATCATCAAAAAAGGCTTTCCATTCAGACCCGTTCTCTTATGCATAAAGAAAACTGGTCCTTTAGAATCTAACTTGATCGAAATGGCTGTGATTAAAAATATTGGAGAGGATATAATGAGTGAAAAAAGACTAACCAGAATATCAGTAACACGCTTTATAAAACTTCCCTGCTTTCCCATTGTAAGCAGAATTATCTTCTATATTTATTCAATATTTCAATTAGAGTATTGATAACTTTTTCAACACTTTGATCTGTCATTCCAGGATAAATTGGTAATGACATAAGTCTTGGAAACGCACCTGAAGCAACAGGATAATTCTTATCATCTAACTTAAAAGTTTCACTATAGTAAAGATGTTGATGAACAGGCATAAAATGTACTCCAACACCAACATTGTTATTCTTCAGTTCATCGATTATCTGAGCACGATTTTTTGTAATCATATCAAGATTCAGTCTTATCGGGAACAAATGCCAGGAGGATTCTCTATCAGATTTAACAGTTGGCAAAGTAATCATATCCAAATCTTTTAAGCCTTCAAAGTATCTGGCTGCGATCTTTTTTCTCCATTCCCACATTACATCAACTTTTTTTAATTGAGGTAAACCAAGCGATGCCTGTAAATCTGTAAAATTATATTTATAACCTGGTGCAACAACTTCATAATACCAGGAACCAGATTCACTATATCTTTTCCACGCGTCTCTATTAATTCCGTGAAGCCGCATAATCGCACAACGTTCTGCAATTTCTTCATCATTAGTACATATCATTCCACCTTCACCAGTGGATAGTGTTTTTGTAGCATAGAAGCTGAAGCAAGTTACATCAGAAATAGTTCCTATTTTTTTACCTTTATAGGTTGCAGGCAGTGAATGGGCAGCATCTTCGAGTACTTTTAAGTTGTGAGCGGTGGCTATTGCCTGAATTTCATCAAGATCGCATGGTTGACCACCATAGTGAACAGGTATTATTGCTTTTGTTTTTGGTGTAATTGCTTTTTCAATTTCTTCCAAAGATATATTCAAGGTATCTTCATCAACATCTACTATAACAGGTTTGGCTCCAAAGTAACAAACTATTTCAGCTGTAGCAGGAAAAGTCATGGTTGGTAAAATTACTTCATCCCCTTTTTCTATTCCAAAAGCTTCTAAAGTTAAATGCCCTGCCGCAGTCCAGGAACTTACTGCAACTGATCTTTTTGATCCAATATATTTATTAAACTCTTCTTCAAATTTGATGGTTTTGGGACCCATGCTTAGCCAGCCGGAACGCAAAGTGTCCACCATTTCATCAATTTCTTCCTCAGAAATAAAAGGTTTGTGAAAGAGTAAATAGTCTTTATTCATAAAATTATTTTAATATACTGCGTTTGACTTTCAAATTTAATGATAAGAATACCTAAGTAAAAATTACATATACAAAAGCGCCAAGAATTATCAAATTTGAGTTGAAAGATAATAATATATTTATTCTTTCAAAATGTATAGATGATTTATAATCTTCAGCTAATAATCATTCTTAAAAAAAATTACCAAACACTCGCACTAAAATGTAAATCACTAATTCACTCAATTAAATCCAAATTTTCAATTAAGAACCTAATAACATCAGAATTTGTCTTTATATCTGTAGGAAGATTAACAATCTTCTGTGAAACTGAACTCGCAATTGGATAATTTTCACGAACTAACTTCCATCTCTCTAAATCATCTTCAATAGGGTGTAATGGAGATAAAAACCAATCCCCCAAAGTTATTTTGGAATTTTTTGCAAGTTCAAAAAATCGCTCCCTGTTTTTTACGATAAGAGGATATTTTAGAAAGATATGATTTGAGAATAAGCTTTGATCAACATGATTTTTATAATGCTCTCGAAGAAATTCAGAATAATCTTGCGCATTTTTTTTTCTTAATTTATTTAAACGAGATAAGTTCTTTAAACTTTTTATACCTGCAGCTATTTGGATATTGGAGATATCTTTAAAATAGTCCACTGGTATTTCAGTGGAATTCAATTCCTTACCCTGATTTGAACCAACCGTAAGATGATATTTACTTAAAAATCTGTATAACTTAACAAGAGTCCATTGTGTGTATCGATTCACAAATAACTTTCTGAATGACAATAAAAATCTTAGCACCGATTTTTCAATAATATCCGGTTTTATCTTACTGTTTTCTTGAATATAAATTTTATTCAGGAGACTTTTATTATTAATAACTAAGAATCCACCAATACCTGTTGAGAATGGTTTGTTCCATTGAGTTGAATAAAATGCTGCATCGCAATAAGAGCCATTCGGTTTGCCGTTATATGTCCCCCCAAAGCCATGTGTGCAATCTTCTATTGTGTAAAGATTATGCTTTTTTGCTAAACTAATAATTTCTTCAATATTAGAAGATAACCCAAATGTATTTTGACAGATAATAACTTTTGTTTTACTGGTAATTGCTTTATCTATCTGACTAATATCCATATTGTATGTATCCGACGAAATATCAATATAAACCGGTTTTAAACCAGCATATAAAATAGCATTAGGAACAACTACACAGGTAAATGCAGGAATAATAACTTCATCACCATCTTTTAGATCAAGTGATTTTAAAATAGCATATAATGCAACCCTTCCCTTCCAGTATAGAAATACTCTCTTTTCATCACAGAGTAGAATAGAAGCAATTGCCTTTTTGTATGCGAAATGATTCATCTATAATCTATTTCTTTAAATAACTTAATTTAGTAATGCCAACCAACGAACCAAGCCCATATGAAATGTGCAAAACTAGAAATGCGATAAGAATATTAAAAAATGATGTTGATTGATCAGTTAACTTAAAACTTATAATTGACAATAATATTGAATAAATGGCAAAACTAAGTAAAGCAATTAAACCAATTATTGGCTTAATAATCATTAATATTAAAGGTAATGTTAATGACAATAAAAATATCATAGGGATAAAATGTCTTAGACTTAAAGATGAAAATTTTCTAGTAATAAATACAGTTAAAGGTATCCATAATCCGTTTCCAAAATTGTTTAATGCTAGTGCTTTATATGTTTCTCGAGCAAAATAATTGCACTTTGCTGAGGGGATTAAAAAGATCTTATTCCCTTTTTCTATCAATCGTTTAGATAATTCCATATCCTGATTTCGTTTTAGTCTTTCATTATAAAATCCAACAGATTCAAATATATTTTTTCTATATATTCCGAATGGTACAATGTCAACAGAAATAGGTTTATTTGTTCCAACTCTGAATTTTGAATTACCAACACCAAAGTTATTTGATAATACTTTACAGATTGATAATGTTTTTCTCGTTTTATTTTTCACATCAGTCTTCAGCACTCCACCTGCGCCATCACAATCTAAAGATTTAATCGCTTTAATAACTTCACTTATATATTCATTATCAAAAGATGAGTGTGCACTCGCAATCATTATATATTTTGAGGTTGCATTTTTGATACCAATATTTAATGCAATAGGTGTAATCTTCTTCTGATTTTCAATCACCTTAATATTTTGATATTTAGATGAGTAAGTTTTTAATATATCTAAAGTTTTATCAGTACTCATTCCATCAACAACTATAATATCAAGCTCAATGTTTTGTAATTGCATTTTTAGAAAAGATTCAATGCAAGCGGAAATATATTCTTCCTCATTACGACATGGAATAATAACAGAAATCTTTTCCATCAATGTTAGCTTAAATTTTGCTTAATAAATTTTGCAGGAACACCTGCTACTATTGAATTGGAATCAACATTTTTATTTACAAGAGAAGCGGCTCCTATAATAGCATTTTCTCCAATCGTAATACCTTTATCTCCTGCAATTATAGTAGCACGCATACCAACATATGAACCACTTTTAATTTTTATAAAAGAGTGGGATTGTTCTATACCATGAAGGGAAAAATAACATCCATAAGAAATTGTCACATTATCTTCAATTAACATCTTACTCGGTTCAAGGTCATCTAGATAACATTTCATTCCAATAAAAACATTTCTTCCAATTTTATATCCTATTAAATATTTATACATATATACACGAAGATTCGAAAAAGGAGTATTAGGTATTAAGACCACATTTATAAATTTTCTAATGGGTTTCCAGATAATGAGCCATAGAGGATATTGAGCATAGTATGGAACAGGTTTTTTTTTAATTTTATAAATACTTTCGATGAGTTTCACTTTAGTTCCTACTATTTAAGCATTCATTGTAAATCGACAACATCATCTTTAATGAATTTTGCCAGTTATATTCCTTTGAGACTTTCATTCTACCATTTTTTCCCATTTCATTTTTTAACTCCGAATTGGTTATAAGAATTATTAAGGCATTCGCCAGTTCATCAGGATTTTCTTTTTCTACAATAATACCTGTTTTACCATTATCAACAACTTCCGGTAATCCACCAACATTTGAAACAATAACAGGTTTACCACAGGCACTTGCCTCGAGAACTGCAACTCCAAAACTTTCTTGAATTGAGACTGCAACATAGATGTCCAACATATTATGATAATTTTCAACTTCATCGTGGCTTATATATCCTGTAAAAACAATATCATCCAATAAATTTAATTCAATAGCTAAATTTTCTAAAACTTTCCTCTGTGTCCCCTCACCGACTAAAAGTAATTTAATTTGTTTATCTGGTAACTTAGTTTTTACTATTTTAAATGCTCTGATTAAATATTCTATTCCATATATTTTTTCAAGAGTTTTTATTGTACCAATAACAATATCTGTATCTACAAATATAGAGTTTACAGTTTTAGGTTTAAATCTATTAAGATCTACACCAAATGGAGTAACTATAATGTCCTTCATTGTATATTTTTTCGCTTCAGAACTCATTATAAAACTTGTAGATAATAACTTATCTGCTTTAGATAGATTAAACTTTAAAACAGTTTTGTGCAGAAAAGAATAATTTGGAAATCTAAAAATATCGCTTCCCCACATTGATATAATATATGGATGAAATCCTGATAACGCACCTATAAGTCCATAACTTGAAGCATAATGAGCATGTACGATATCGGGTTTAAATTCACCTATAATTCGTTTTACTTTTTGTACTGCTTTTAAGTAAATGAGTTTTGAAAAATTATCTTCAGCAGTTGATTGTAAATCTCTTGAAACATTTAAACTATAAAGTTTAATATTTTTAAAATCCGAATAGAGCGTTGAGTCAATTTTGTGTAAGCAAAAGATTCCAATACTATGGCCGGATGTCATAATTGAATTAGCCCAATGAATTGTATGGGGAGAATTAGCATCAGCTAGAAAAAGAATTTTAATATTCATAACTTTTCAATAATCATATTTGCTTAAATAGAGTTTGGATCATTTAAAAAAAATTTTATAAAGGAACAGTTTTAATTTCCAAATCTTTAATAAACGATTTAATTCTATACAAAGCCTCTTCAACGGATAATCCGTTCATGCACTCAAATGATGGGCAACCATATCTGCCGCCATCAGTAAAACACAAATTTTCGGTTGCTATAGGCGAGCATTTTATCTTTTTTTGATAAAAGCCATGATTTGAACCAAAAGGCAAAGTAAATGAAGGATTACTGGGTCCATATATTGTAAAAGTTGCTTTTCCTAAGATACTTGCAATATGTATGGGACCACTATCATTTCCTATTAGAATAGAACAGTTATTAAGCGTCGCAATTAATTCTTCAACAGATTTAGTTTCGATAATATCAATCTGATAATTTTTAATTTCTTCCTCAATATCTTTCGTTAAAGAATTAGATGGAATTAAAAAACTTACTTGGTGAGTTTTTGATAATTCTTGCGCCAACTTTATAAATTTATTTAAGTTCCATTCTTTCGCTTTCCATCCTGCAAAAGGATGTATTATTATTTTAGATATTTTTTTAATAGATAAGGGAGAAGTCTCTATCTCTTTACCTTTTATGTTGTTCGTCAAAAGTTTTGCAACGTTTAGGTACATTTCACTTAGATGATATTTGTAAGAGACATCAGTATATAAATCATAAATCCCTTTAAAGATTTCTCGGTTCATTCCAATTATAATTTCTGCTTTCGAATTGAATATTAAAGATGCTGATGTCATCACACCTGTTAAATCAATAATTGTTGCAGGATTACATTTACTTAATTTATTTCTGGCATATCTACTGGCAATACGATTATTAAAATAGAAATCACTACGTTCTACTGAGAAATAGATTACGTTTTTAAGAATAATTTTGTAGATAGGAATTGATTCAGAATAACAGAAGATAATTAATTCCCTGTTAAAATGTTGTTGGATTTGTTGAATAGCCTGAACTGTAAAGACAGAATCGCCTAATCTGTGCAGTGAAATAATTACAACAGGTCCATCCTTAATTTTAAATAATTTATAAAACCTTCTTAATGTAAAAAGTACACTTGTAAATAAAAGGTTAACTAAGTAACGAGATAATTTAAATTTGCTTAAGGTTTCAGTTATTTTCAATTTATATAATACAGTTATGGATTAATTTTGTTTGAAAAGAATACCTTATGAAATAATGCTATGTTTTTCTTTATAAAACTTTTTGAATATTTATCCCATTTTTTTGCATAATTATTCAAGATACTTTCACCTGTCAAAATATAAAGAGCCTTAAGCTGTTCTGTTACCAAAATATGATAAGTGTAAGAGGAATAATACTTTCTAGGATATTCATACAAGAAGTAATTCGACCAATATTTAAAATCATAATAGGGTAATAGTTTTACTAATGATTCAATACCATTATTAAAAAGTGAGTACGCTTTTTTGTTTTTGTTAAGCAAGTACAAATCATATAACCCAAATAAAGAAAAAATAAAACCATTTAACACTGCCATCGTTTTGGGTGTTGAAGGAGCTTCTTCATATACCGGAATTGTTTTAAAATAGTTCACTATTCCGCCGTCTTTAACATCATACTCAAAAGGGACTAAAGCATCTATTGCAATCTTCTCATACAAATCATTTTTAGAAATTTTAGCTGCTCGAGTAAGAACCGAGATTGCTTCACCTTGTGCCATCGCAGAAATCCAGGGAGCATTAAGTCCATAATGTGGATGAAGAATTTTAATAAACCAGCCAGTGCCATCTTTTACGTTCTCTTTATTGTTAACAAACCAATCGGTTACATTTAGAAATTTTTTTTCAAGTTGTGGATTATTAAAATTATCTTTGGCTAGAAGTGAACCTAATCCTAATGCATATTGAGCTATAACTACAGGCTGTTCTATATTAGATTGATTGCCATAATTAAAAAGCGGAATGCCATCTTCAGAAAACTGATTTGGGTAGGCTGCCTTAGATGAAAAATCTAGATAGTACTCTCCTAACTCTAATGGTTTCTCGCTTATACAACATTTTGTTATTGAATTCCAGTAGCCTGCTTTTTCAGGATAATGAAAAACTAATATTTTATTTATATAATTTTTAAAATCTATCATCTTTAAAAGAATGATTATTAAAGGAATTTTGATTTTCTAAATTTAAAAATTTTTGATAAATAAAAATTTGAACTCCAAAGAGTAACCAAAAAGGAAGATCCCGAGTTATATACCCATATATTAAATATCCTGTTACTTCAATAAATGATCTAAAAAAAAGACCAACACCTATTCCAGTAATCGTAACTGTCAATACATAAAAATCATAATCAATATTTTTTGTTAATCTCATTGCTTTAATAGCATAATAAAAAAACATTACAAAAAACATTATAGAAGTAAACAAACCTAAAATTCCATTTTCTGCAGTATAGAAGAGAAAGAAATTATGAGGATGGGGTTTACCAATATTTAAAAAGTCAGATTTGAAATAATTTATTGTGCTTGATGGTGCATAATTAAAAAAGAATTTATCAAAGACATCAACTCCTATACCTAATATTGGATTATCCTTAATTATATCAAATCCCATTTGCCAATACACTTCTCTATCACTTACAGTGTCTAACCTTAAATAGGTTGTTACAGCTTGATTTAATTCTGAAATTGAAAAGAATAATACCAGTAAAATTAAGAAAATAATAAGAAGACCCTTCAAGAACAATTTGTGGTTAAAGATTAACAGCATAAAACCAACAGAAAGGATAGCTGCCAATATCCCTCCTCTTGAATTAGCAAGAATTAAGATTATAAGATTAATAGTTATTATAATTGAAAAAACAAAAACTTTATAGATAGATCGTGATTTTTTAAAAAATATAATAGATGCGGCAATAGCCAGAGCAATAAAAAATATTGTAAAACTGGAATATCTTGTTGTGGCTAATAAATCAAACTTTTCGCTAAGAATTACTCTCATAAAATATTTTTGTAACCCTAAATTATATGCATCAATTATCATTGGAAGACCAATAATTAACATTACAGCAATAATTGAATATATATATAAAAGTATATCACTTTTATTTTCTATTAATGCAAAAAACATGTAGCTAATAAGTAAGAACAGAAACATCCTAAAGGTTGCGGCAAGACTTGTTAACGGATAATTTGAAAATATTGTTGATACAATAAGAGTAAAAAAAAGGAGAGTAAAAAATAATATTACTCCATTTGGTACTTTGGGATAATCAGAATATTTAATTCCATATTTTTTAAGAAAAAGATAGAGGAGGACGAATGTACTGAAGAGATTTAAAATGATTCTATAGTCTTTAAGATAATCACTTGTAATTGCCAAATATGATAAAATAATCATAGGCAAGATCAATACTTGATATCTTTTTAGAAGCAATAAGAACAAAATAATTATAGTCAAAATAAATAATATTGTTGGAGGGACAATAGAAATTATGACGGCAAATATGATCGAAACCCAAATCCATTTAAGGCTATTTAAGCTTAATTTAAACATTCTTGCAACGTTTAATATTTTTCATTTGCGGCAATAACATAATGGATTCATTTAATTCTATCAAAAGTTTGACCTGCTATTATTTTTTTTTGAAATTTAATAAATTTTTTGTTGTAAGATTAATTAATTCGAACTCTTGAATTTTTGTAGTGGCGGAATTCAAGATATAAAGTGAAACAAAGGAAATAAACATGATTGCAGTCAAATAAAAATCATCAATATTAATAAATGAAATTAAGATTTTTGTGACCATATATGCAATTACTGCACTAGTTAAGAAATATAATAGCTTCAATACAAACTGTCTAATATTAATAATATCAAACTTTAAGGAAATTATCGAAATTGCTGAAATCAAAAGAAATAGATAAACTAAAGTAGTTGATAATGCTAATCCATCTTGCTGAAATGTCTCAACCAGCCACAAGTTTAGAATGCACTTTATTAAGATGGCTATTATTGAAATAAATAGTACAATAATATATTTATTTAAACTATAAAATATCTTAACAGTAAGTTGGTATGTAGAAATAAATATCAAACCAAAAGAGTAGTTCTTTAGCACAGAATATGTAAGAGCTGTATCAGATGAAGTAAATTTTCCTCGCTCATAAAAAAGATACAGAAACAAATCCCCCCAAAAATAAAATATGAACATAAATGGAATCATAATAAATAAAATCATTCCATAGCCGTTTTTAAAATCAGATTTTAATGTGTCAGGTGAGCTTGAAAATTTTGAAAACATCGTTGTAATTAATGGAATAGAGAAAAGTGAAATAGGTAAGGAAAATATTACAAATGCATAATTTAATGCTGCTATTCCACCTTCCGAGACATCACTAATAAAATATCTATCAACCAAAACATATGATAGGGATGAAACTTCTATTACTATCAAAGTAATTATAATTCTGATTTCAGAAATCTTGTATTTTACTTTAAAATGTTCTGGAGATAAGAACTTTAAATTTTCTTTTACTAATAATATTAGAAAAATAAAGGCTGCAAAATATGCGATAACAAAACTTATAGGCAGTATAAGTATTTCAAATAAATCTGAAAATAAGAGAATTAGAATGATTACAATAATATTTAAAAGTATTAGCGATATTGCTGGATATGAAAATTTAAATTTTGCCTGTTGAAATGCCATAATAATTGACATTCCGGCATTCAATGGTATCGTCACTAAAAACATCCTAAAAATCTTTATACCTAATTGCTGCTTCTCAAGAGATATAGAAGCTAAGTATGTATGGAATATCAAACCAGAGAATATATAAAGTAAAGTCGCGAGGATAATACCACCGATAATAAACCACCAAAAAGTATAATTAAAAAAATCTATACCATCCGATTCAGAAACATTTTTGATTCGGTTGAAACTTGGAATGAAAAAATGTTGAGCAAGATATATTATAGAAGTATTAATAACATTAGGAAATGCTACGCTAGCAAGGAAAAGATCAAACTCAGAGCTTAATCCGAAATTGTTAGCATAAATAATTTCGCGAATGAATCCGATACCCTTGCTCAAGAATCCTAATAAAGTGAGGATAACAGAAGCACCCGCAATTGAAGAGGCAAATTTTGTAATAGTCTTCATAGCAGCTAAAGGAATTTTACATAAATATCACCATCAATTATTCCCTTATTTGGAAAGCTCTTAAAGGCTTGGATAAAATCTTGCGGATTCAACCATTCATCAAATGCAAAAACTAAAGTCTCACCTGATGAATAGTTGCATAATATTTTATCTAAATTTTTTAAGTAGTTTACACAATCGATGGCTTTATCAACAAATTCGGGGATGGTAAATTCAAATGAAATTGTACCGATTGGTTGAGTTAATCCTTTTAAGACTTCAAATTCGAATCCTTCAACATCAATTTTACAGAAAGCTGGTTTACCATATTTATCAATCATTTTATCTAAGGTTACAACTTCAACTTCTATTTTATCATTCCAATTCGCTTGTTTAAATCGACTGTTTTTAACTCCATCAATCCATTCTTCAGACATTGAGGTTAAAGTGGAAGAGGAACTAATAAATAAATCTGATTTGCCCGCTTTAAGACCTAAAGCTTTATCTTCTATTATTATATTATCTTTAAACTTTCTTCTTAAAAATTTTAAAGGTTTGGGTTGAGGTTCAAAAGCAACAACCTTAGCACCCAATTTTAGGAATACCTCACTTCTGTTTCCATAATTCGCACCTATATCAAAACATAGATCGTCTTTATTGATTAAAGTAGAATAAAAATTAAATCTCTTCTTCTCATTTATCTTTTCATCATCACTTTTGAAGAATCTATCTTTGAAAATTTTAAGATAATCATATAAATCAAGTTGCCGCAAAAGTTTATTAAGTTTGTTATTCATTATAAAAGGTTTTGAGTATAATGCTATGTAGTGATTTAATATCATCCGTTTTTGCGTCTTCCATTCTGTGATCAGTTATATCTATACCGTAAACATTCCAACCTCTTTTGTGGGCTTCAATAAGACTAAATCCTTCTCCGCAGCCTATATCAAGAAAATTTTCAATTTTATTTGAAGTAAATCCAGCTGCTTTAGTTATTCTTTCTTTACTATCCGATTTCCTCTTTTTTAAAAACCACTTACTATTCTCAACAAAGTAAGTGTTATCATATAAATATTTCCAATCGGATTCTGATAGTTCTAGCGGAGGATTAATGAAGTAGAAACTACAATTATGGCATTTAACAACTTTATAGTCTTTCTTAATAACTTTTACTGCTTTGTGACTAATTAAAGGATTACCGACAAATATAAAATTTTCACTTTTACAAATAGGGCACATGGTTTTTATTGATTTTAGTGAATTGAGAAAAGTAATAGAATTTATTAATTCTTCTTATTAGAATTACCGTATAACTTTTTAGCCTTAAGAATAAAAATTAAGGAAAGTAAAATAAATAAAAATACTGCTCCCACTACCGATGAATAAACTACTCTTGGTGCAACTGATTTTTTAGGTGCTATTGCTTCATCAAGAATTTCTACAGTTGGAATCTCTCTATTCTCCTGAATTTTCTCTTTATAGTATTGCTGCTGTAGTAATACATATACTTCATTTCGAATCCGAACATCTCTTAATAATCCTGCAAGATCTTTTCCAAGAGTTGGTAAATCTTTAAACGCCAACAAATAATCTTCGCTGCCTGTTTCAAATTGCGAGTACTGATCTTTTAATTCTTGAAGCTTTTTATTTAGTGCTATAACTATTCTGCTTTGCTCCGAGGCATCCGATTTAATTAACCCAAGCTGCATTTCAGTTTGAATTATTTCACTTTTTATTTGAGCTGATGCTTCGATGGCAGCTTTAACCTGTTCTGGTATAGCAATAGTTTTATTTTTACTTTGAAAATTCATTAGAGCAACTTCTGCTGAATCCAACAATGCTCTGGTTTCCTGTATTTGTTCTTCGATATAAATTCTGGCATTCCTTGCTTTTGAAGATAACTTTTCCCGGTTTATTGAATCTAGTGCTTCTATAAAACTGTTTGAGAGTAACGCTGAAAGCTTTTTTAAGTAATCAGAGTCACTGAAAATTAATGGAATGAAGGTAGATTTAACATCTACATTTAGATTTACAATACCCTCCTTGGTTATATCGGTATTAAGACTATTTTGTAATTTCTCTGCGGCTTCGATACTGTCATCAGCATTAAAAAATTCTACTAAATTATTTTTTTTAACAACATACAAGGCTGCGGTTCTGCTTTTAAGAATCTCAACAAAAAGCTGCGAACTGGCAGATGACATTCCACCACCAAGGAGATTGGAAAAATCACCACTGCCTAATAATGCTCCAAATCCACCTAGACTGTTCTCTTGTTCTGGGGGAAGAATTGAAACTGTTGCTTGATAAGTCCTTGGATAGATGAATAATAAAATTAGAAATAAAAATATTGTTGATAGGATGGTTACTTTAACTATAGTTCTTAAATTCAACAAAATAACATTTAACATTTCATGCCAGCTCATTGATTACCTCGTTGCTACTATTACGGCGACTGATGCCGCTACTATGGCTGCAAGCTGCGCTACTACTGTAAGTGATGTTAAAAATACGTCCCAGAATTTTGGGCCTGGCGGATCTTCCAGAACCCAGATCGTATCACCCGGATCCAAAGACTCTACATCGTCAGCATCAACCCATTCACCTGTATTTACTTTTATTACCCTAACATCACCCTCTATTGCCCTCCAGCTAAATCCACCGGCTAACTGAATATAATCAGTTACCTTAAGATTTGATGAATATACTATATTTCCAGGGTTTACAACCTGACCAATAATTGAAATGTAATTTTTTTTCTCAGGAATGTTTATGACATCTTTTCTCTTTAAAATTATATCTTCATTCGGTTGATTATCCTTAAATAAAGCGGTAAAATCTACAACCACCTTGCCATATCGCTGCCTTGATTTAGCTTTTAAATAATCATATTCGTCGTCTGTCATATCAACACGAGGGATTAATTTAATTCTTTCAAATTCAGGATCGTAAGATGAATCTGCATCGGTTCGATAAAGTGTGGCATCAACAAGCGAAGCGTCTTCTAAAAATCCGCCAGCCTGAATAATAATTTCAGAAAGTTTAGTTTTATCTTTTACAATATTATAAACACCAGGATATTTTATTTTACCTTCTATATTAACCCATTGCTCATCATAATAAGTAGTTAACTCACGTACCACAACAAGATCGCTAAACTTTAATTCAATATTATTTTGTTGGATATAGTCATATGAAAAATATTGACTGAATTGATTGATTCCATCTTCATTAAATCGGATTAATTCAATTGAATCTTTTCGAGCTTTATAAGTAAGACCACCTGAAAGGTTTATTAAATCATTAATAGTCTCGCCTTCCCTAAATTCATACGTAGCAGGATAAAGTACAAGACCCATAATAGAAACAATCTTGTTTACTCTTTCAATTATAACAACATCGCCATCCTTTAAATATGGATTTTGTTTAAAGTCACCTTTTCTTAAAAACGAAAGTAAATCGTATGAACCAGTAGTTCCATCTTTAGAAACAATTTTAATGTTTCGGATATCAGACGATGAATTGAGCCCTACTGTGCTCTTAAGAAGATCCTGCAATCTTGAATTAGATGACAGAACGATTGAGGATTGATTTGACACGTTACCTATTAAAGATACTTTTATCTTTCTTACCTCACCAAGTGCAATGTAAATATCAACATTCCTAAAGTTTTTTTCTAAACTTGATTTAATTAATACCTTAGCTTCTTCAAGTGTTTTATTTCTTAAATCTACAGCACCGATTCTTGGGATGTATAAATAGCCTTCGTGATTAATCAGTAGGTTAAAATTGCGCTCTTCAATTCCACTTATTGATATAAAAATATTGTCTCCCGGTCCAACTTTGTATTCTTCAGGATTAATAATTCCTTCGGATGCCTGCATATATTTTGCAAAGGAACTATCTGTAAAAGAATTGAATGATCTTTCAGGATAAGTGGGCATTAATTGCGCAAAGCTGATTGAGGTAATCAGAATACAAAAGGCAAATAAAATGATTTTATTCTTAGCCAAGCTTTAACCAGTGTTTTTAGAATAGTTATTAATAATTAATCAGATTTAAATCTTAATACTGAAATATAAATCAATTCAAATCTTAAGTGAAATTTTTCTTAAAGAAAGTATCGTTACCAGTATTCCTATAACCGGACCTAACGCCATTAATAAAACTATAAATTCAACCTTATTAGGTATAACAGTATCGATTGTAATTAAAAATTCTTTAACGTAAAAGTAAAGTGCCCAGATAATTCCTAATGCAATAAGACCGGCTAACAAACCTGTTATGGCACTGTTAAGTATAATAGGCATTTTAATTGTAGATAATTTTGCACCGACAAACTTCATTGTTTCAAGTTCAGAATACTTTGAATTTAGAATCAATCTAACTGTGCTGTAAACTAGATAAAGCGAAACCAAAAATATCAAACCGGTTAATGTAAAAACATAAATCTTTGCCTGATCGATATAATTTAAAATTTTCTGATAAAAATCCTGTCTGAAAATAACCTCATCGGACCACTTATAATCGGAAAGATTTTGGATTACCTTTTTGATTGAGTCCCGATTTGCATAATCAGTTTTTAATTTAAGATTAAACGAAGCGGGTAATGGATTGTAATCCAAAATTTTTCTAAAATCCTCACCGGTTTCCTTAATAAATATTTCGGCAGCTTTATCCTTTGAAATAAAATCGAATGAACTTAGATATTTAAGTTGGGATAATTCTGATTTAATATTTTCAATCTCATTATTTGTGATAACATCCTTAAGAAAAACACTAATTACAATGTTACTTTTTAATTGATCTTCAAAATGATTTGAAAAGCGAATTATAAAAACTGATATAGTAATTAGAATTACTGATAGTGTAATTGAAGTAAGTGCAAGCATGAATGAAAACTTAGCTCTTGCAATTAATTTAAATGCTTCCTTTATCCAGAAAAAAATCATAGTGTTATTTCAATTAAAAAATAAATTTAGAAGTTTGATTCATCAATCCACTTATTAATTCGCCAAACTCCGGAATCAATATTTTTATTTAATGTAAGATTCACTTTACCATCCACCCTGACCACATCAGTTGGATTAAATGTTATTGTTAAATTAAAACTCCTAACAATGTTTGCAGTAAGTGAGTCTTCGGTTATCAAGACAATATTATTCCAAATTAAATCAAGCCTCTGGGTATTTTGGAATAACCCGTAGGTAGTACGCATGTCTTCATCTCTTCCCCACGTAACATCAAACCCCTGATCATAATCACGATAGGAAAAAGTAAAATCATTTGTGATCAGTCCACCATAGATAGTCGAATCTTTAAACGTATATGCATATTGAAAATTCTGAAATACACCTGCAATATCTTTTTGATCTGAAATAGGTGGTTTAAAGTTTTCAGCATTTTCATCAAACCCGGGCGCAAAAGGATTTGTGCAGCTAATTAAAGTAATTAAAAGCAATATGCCAATTATACTTTTAATATGAACTTCCTTTTAATTCACTCCAACTTGGTAACGTTTCACTTTTAGTATCTTTCCAAAAATAAATAACCCATTCAGAACGGGAATCACGAAGCATATTAAATTGTAAACTTCCAGCATAGTTCTGAGGAAACGGGTCACCTGATTGTACAGGAAGATTTAAAAAATATGTTGCAGAATATATTAAAGAATCACCACTAAGATTACTGTAATTTTGGTCAGAGAGAGTGAGTGATATAGGGAAATCAGTCGGAACTTTATTAATTATACTTGTAAAATATCTTCGCTCTTCATTCAAGCCCCAGCCCTGGAGAAAAACATCAAATCTTGTGAGTGCTTCGCCTGAGGCAGAAAAATTATAACTTTGATTTGCAAAAATTGTATCTACAAAGCATGAAATGTAGTTCTGAACATTTTTGTCAGATAGTGAATTCTTCAAGTTTTCAATAACGATAGCTGGTTCTACAGGTGGCTGGAAGTTTGATCTTGACTGATCCGGATCCTCTGCATTACGAGTACTAAATAAATCGCAAGCCGTAAATGATACTGTAATCAATATGATTAAAATTATTTTATTCATTTTTTACAAATCATTATCAATCGTGGTGAAGTAAATTGTTCAAATTCGTTACCAAGAAAATCACCAAATGTTTTGTAAATATCAAATCCAATATTTTGGATAGCATTAACCAACTCATCTTTTGTAAACATCCTTACAGATTCTTCAAACTTACTCAGATTGCCATTTTTGGTGATAACAATTTTCTTTGTTACTCTACTTTTTTTGATTTTTCGGAACTGATGAATTTTAACGTCACCTAAAATTTCTTCAGATGATTCAACAAGATTTTGCTTTAAAAAATAAGAGTTGAAAAAATCAAGAACGAAAAATCCATCATCAGCTAAAAGATCATATGCTTTTTGAAGTACCGAAAAATTTTCTTCGTCGGATTCAAAATATCCAAAACTGGTAAACAGATTTAAAACAAGATTAAACTTATCATCACTCTTAAAATTTCTTATATCTGAGTGAACAAAATTTATTTTAAGATTTTCATCAACTGCATTTTTTTTTGCGATAGCTAAAAGCTTTTCACTTAAATCAACAGCTGTAACATCAAAATTTTTTCTTGCCAGAATAATAGCGTGCCTTCCGGCACCACAGGCCATATCAAGAATTTTTGAGCCGGAAGTGATATTAACATTTTCCAGAATTAGTTTTATGTGTTCTTCTGCATCACTTTCGTTTCGATGCTGATAAACATTTAAATATTCCTCAGTGTTAAACCAATCCTTAAACCATTCTGATTTCATAAATCCATTCTATTTAACATTGCTCTACCAATCGTGGCTTCATCAGCAAATTCTAAATCACCTCCGATAGGAATTCCTCTTGCGATTCTTGTAACCTTAATGTTCAATGGTTTAATCAATCTTGCCAGATATAGTGAAGTGGTTTCTCCTTCGGTATCAGGATTTATTGCAAGAATAATTTCAGAAATATTTTCATTTTCAAACCGCGCAAGAAGTTCTTTAATCTTTAAATCGTGTGCAGTAACTCCTGAAAGCGGCGATAAAACTCCTCCAAGAACATGATAAAGCCCATTATACTCATTGGTTTTTTCGATAGCTATAACATCACTTGCTTCTTCAACAACACATATTTTTGTTGTATCACGCTTTACACTTTTGCAAATTTCGCACAAAACATCTTCCGTAATATTAAAACATCGTTTACAGAAATGTAATTTTATCTTTAAATCCGCAATAGCCTTTACTAGTTTATCTACAGAATTTTGTTCATTCTTTAAAATATGCAAGGCTAATCTTTGGGCAGTCTTTTTCCCGATTCCAGGAAGTTTACTCAATTCTTCAATTGCAATTAAAAGTGGTTCAGCTATCTGCAAGTTAAAATCCCGGAATGTTTAAGCCGGGAGGAATCATACCCTTTGTAACTTTTCCCATTTCATCTTCAGCCATTTTATTAGCCGACTGTAAAGCTTTATTTACTGCGGCAACCACAAGATCCTCTAAAATCTCTTTTTCTTCAGAATTTATCACTTGAGGATCAATTTCTACAGAAATTAGTTCTTTCATTCCATTTGCAACAGCTTTTATCATGCCGCCGCCAGCCTCCTCAGTAACCGTCTTATTGGCAAGCTCACCTTGCACACGTTGCATCTCAACCTGCATTTTTTGCACTTGTTTAAGCATTCCTTGCATTCCACCCTTCATACAAATCTCCTATTTTATTAATTTTTTGTGTTATTTGGAAGCCAAATATAATATAAACGATTGACTTTATGTATTTAATATGCCTAATTTCTGCCCTGAATTTAACTAAGTAAAAATTGATTGTTGAGGATAAATGATTGAAACTTTAAAGAGAAATGATATTCCTTTTGATGAAGGGAATTATCAGATGATTGAATATCTGGATAGTTATTCAATTAATGATACCAAAAAAGTTAAGGTTAAAGATATAGGAAAAAAAGTAGCATTAACTAACGCCTTTTTCTTTGATTATCTAAAAGAATATCACATTCCAACTTCATTTTTAAGAAAAGATGGTGAAGCATCACTTAAATTTTCTATTACTAAAGAGCTGCCATTCCGCATTAAAATTCTAAACTCTGCCGATAAAAGAAATTCTAAAATTTTTGGAATAAAGGAAGGTACTGAACTGAAGCTTCCGGTATTTGAGTTTCATTATGGATGCGGAAAAGAAAGTGTAATTACTGAAAGTCATTTAATTGCCTTTGATTTATGCAACCCTGAAGATATGAAGTTGATCACGAGAATCTGCTCAAAGATTAATGCAGTTCTAAAATCCTTTTTTGAAAGAAGAAACGAAATTCTTGCCGAAGTCTGCTGTCACTTTGGTAAGCATGAGGATAAAGTTTTTCTTATCGGTGATTTTTCACCAGCAAGTATAAAGATTTTTCCAAAAGATGAATCTGTTAAATGGACAAATCCATATAAATTTACATCAGCAGCAGAAGTAAGAAAATATACCGAACACCTTTTTAATATAGCGAGTGTAAAATAATGTTTACCAAATACGGCTATAATACAATGGGGATAGTATTTATTGTTGTTTTTATTTTGATAGTACTGTCCATTTATTTTGATAATAACTTTGTCAGAATTACTCTAATATTACTTTCAGCTTTTCTTATCATATTTACTTTAAATTTCTTTCGCGATCCTGACCGAACAGTCCCGAACAAATCTAACATTGTAGTTTCACCTGCGGATGGAAGAGTTTTATTTGTTAAGGATGTTATCGATGATAAATTCCTGAAAAGTAAAGCAAAATTAGTTTCGATATTTATGTCGCCGCTAAACGTTCACGTTAACAGAATTCCAATCTCAGGCAAAGTTGAATATGTTAAGTACATTAAAGGTGAATATCTAGCAGCATTTGAAGATAAAGCATCTGAACGCAATGAGCGAAATGAAATTGGCATTACAAGTCCTGCAGGAAAAGTAATGTTCACCCAAATTGCCGGATTTGTTGCCAGAAGAATAATAAGCGATTTGAAAGTAGGAGATACCGTAAACATTGGAAATCGATTCGGTATGATTAAATTTGGAAGTCGTGTTGATATTATTGTTCCGGAGCAGTGGCAGGTTAAAGTAAAAAAAGACGACAATGTTACTGCAGGCGAAACAATTCTTTTTGAATATTAATGAATGAATCGATTTAGAATTACACCTTCTGTAATACCGAATTTATTTACCGCTATGAACATGTTCAGCGGTTTTTTTTCGATAATCAGTGCAAGCCAGGGAAATTTTATTTATGCTGGTTGGCTAATTATAATCGCCGCTATTTTTGATACTCTCGATGGCTTTATGGCTCGCCTTACAAAATCGAGTAGTGAGCTTGGTGTTGAGTTGGATTCACTTTCTGATGTTGTAAGTTTCGGCGCTGCGCCCGCTTTCCTTCTTTATACAACATATTTTCATCAATTCGAAACCTTCGGAATTATTATCAGTTCCCTGCCAATGATTGCAGGCGGATTTCGTCTCGCAAGATTTAATGTTCAGCTAGTTGGATTTGATAAATCATATTTTACCGGATTACCGATTCCATCATCAGCTTTAACAATTGTAAGTTTTATCTTAACTTTTTATAAAGATGGATATCCGGAAGAGCTGAAAATTTTTATTATTCCAATGGTATTACTCCTATCATTTCTTATGGTTAGTAATGTTAAGTATGATACGCTTCCAAAGTTTTCATTAAGCGCAGTTAAAAAAAATCCTGCAATATATATCGCCTATTTTATTGCGCTTGTTGTCTTGATTATATACCAGGTCAAAGGATTGTTTTTCATTTTTGTTTTCATGATTGCATTTGGTATTTTTCGTCAGATTTTTAAGTATTTCTCAAATAAAAAACCCGAGTAAAAAGTGTTTAAAGCTACAGTTCTAATAAAACGCAGACCATCTATTTTAGATCCTCAAGGTGTTGCTGTTGAAAAAGGTGCAAAACATCTTGGCATTTCAAATATAAAAGGAACTAGAATCGGAAAACTTATTGAGTTTGATGTTGATGTTAATGATCGTTCTGCAGCAGAGAAAGAAGTGAATGAATATTGCTCAAAGCTTCTCTCAAATCCGATTATGGAAGATTTTGAATTTACTCTGGCCGAATGGATCCCTTCGGGAGAAGAAGTAAAATGAGTTTAAAGTTTGGTGTAGTTGTTTTTCCTGGATCAAATTGCGATCACGATGCTTATTACTCCTTACGCAAAGTTCTTAATTATGATGTTGAATTTCTCTGGCATAAAGACACAGACTTAAAGCAAAGCAGCGTTATTCTTCTTCCGGGTGGATTTTCTTACGGAGATTATCTTCGCACAGGCGCTATTGCAAGGTTTTCTCCGATCATGAATTCAGTCATCAGCTTTGCAAATAAAGGTGGAATTGTAATAGGAATTTGTAACGGTTTTCAAATCTTGTTAGAAGCTGGTTTATTGCCGGGAGTTATGATACGCAATAATTCCCTTAAGTTTGCTTGTAAAGATGTTTATCTTAAAACTGAAAATAGAGAAACAATATTTTCTGCTGAGATTAGTGAAGCTACCAAAGCATTAAAAATTCCTATCGCACACGGTGAAGGAAATTATTTTGC
>JBBQSH010000010.1:0-40604 GCA_038214015.1 Ignavibacteriales bacterium
TTTAGTTTTGATAAAAAAGGAAAGCTTTGGGGAGCTGATGTAGGACAAAATGAATGGGAGGAATTAAATATTATTGAAAAAGGGAAGAACTATGGCTGGAGAATTATGGAAGGTAAACATTGTTTTAATCCTGAGGATAACTGTGATACTAAAGGATTAGTTTTTCCGATATGGGAATATGGTCATAATGATATGGGTGGATATTCAATAACTGGTGGATTTGTTTATAATGGTCAATCTGCCCCTGGTTTATTGAACAAATACGTTTACGCTGATTATGTTAATGGGAAAATATGGACTTTAGAACTTGTGAATGGTAAAGTAAATAATCGGTTGTTAGTGGATACAGATTATTTGATTTCCACATTTGGTACTGATGAAAATGATGAGCTGTACTTTGCTGATCATAATAAGGGGAAGTTGTACAAATTTGTTGTTAAATAGTTTTAATAAATTATTCCATAAAAAATTATTATACAGGTGGATGAAAATGACATATTATATTCTGAAATATTATTTAGCTGATGACTATCTAGAACGCAGATCGAATTATCGGGCAGAGCACTTAAAGCTTGCAGGCGAATTGCATCAGAAAGGCGAATTAATTATTGGGGGTGCTTTAACTGATCCAACTGATGAGGCACTGTTAGTATTTAATGTGGATGATAAATCTCTGATAGAAGGTTTTATAAGTAAAGATCCTTATATAAAAAACGGTCTTGTTTTGAAATGGGAAATCAGGGAATGGACTGTAGTGATTGGTAAAAATTAGCTTTGGAACTTATTTCACAGTGTGTGGCACGTTATTTAAGTTGAAAAGAAAGAGATAATAAAACTGACATTTTAAATCGAAAGATTAATTGTAAGGGCAAATAATATATGAAACGTCGTGACTTTATCAGAACAACATCCTTGGCGGCCCCGGCATTGAGCTTGTTTCCGGCAAATCTCTCCGCAATTGTAAGAGATCTATCGGTTATTGGAAAACTTGAAAAAAGATCATTAGGTAGCACAGGAGAAATGTTGTCAGTAATTGGCTTTGGTGGAATCATTGTGAAAGATGCGACTGTTGATGATGCATCTTCGATTGTTAAAATTGCCATAGATACAGGTGTTAACTATTTTGACGTGGCACCATCATATGGTGATGCTGAAATTAAACTGGGACCTGCGCTGAAACCGTACCGAAAAAATATTTTTCTATCGTGTAAAACCACAAATCGTACGAAAGAAGATGCACATAAGGAATTGACACAATCGCTCGTAAATCTTAGAACCGATCATTTTGATCTTTATCAACTGCATGCAGTCACTTACCTCGATGAAGTTAAAACCATATTAGCTCCTGGAGGTGCATTAGAAGCTTTTAAAGAAGCTAAACAAGAAGGTAAAATTAGATTCATTGGATTTTCTGCACATTCAGTTGAAGCTGCACTGGCGTTAATGAATAGTTTTGACTTCGATACTGTTATGTTCCCTGTTAACTTTGCTACGTGGTATGCAGGAAATTTCGGCCCCCAGGTTTTAGAATTAGCAGCAAAAAAGAAAATGGGGATAATTTCACTTAAGGCAATGGCAAAGGGACCTTGGCCGCAAAACTCCGATAGAACAAAATATTCTAAACTCTGGTATGAGCCGCTGACTGGTGAAGATGAAATTAAGATGGGGCTGCGATTTACTTTATCACATCCCGTAACTACAGTATTAACTCCAGGTGATGCCAATTTGTTCAAAACGGCTGTTAACCTTCGAACGGAACTAAAACCGTTGAACGCTGAAGAAGTTGATATGATCAAAGCGAAGGCGCTCAAACAAAATCCATTGTTCAGGCATCCGGCTTAATATCTTATTTAGCAGTAATCAGGAAAAATATTTTCACTTTTTATGTATAAAAAGTTTGATTAAGGATTTTAAATTTTTCCTCAGTACGAAAGTAATTCGATAATTTTTCCTTCAGTTTTTTATGATTTGTCTTATTGTATTTTATTTGAGTTCGAGGATTTCAGCAACGCCCTTCGCTTTACAACCTTAAAAGTACTTATTTTAGTTTTTAACATTTAGATTAATGTAATCAATTATCTGTTTACCTGCTGGTTTCGATGGAAATTTTATTTTCAATTCTTTGGCATACTTTAATGCTTTATTGTTTTCACTCGCATTAATATAGAAATTGGCTAAAGCATAAATCACATCAAAATTATCGGGGATTAATGAATAAGCTCTAAGTAAGGATGATTCGGCTTTATTGTGATTATTCAGATATTGATAGATAATCCCAATGTTGTAAAATATTAGTGAATTGACATTTGTTTTCGAAGTGGCTTTCTCAAGAATTTCAACTGCTTCAGTGTATCGCTGTTGCTCGGCGTATAATAACCCAAGATAATATTCTCCCTCGTTATATTCTGAATGATTCTTAATCAGATCGAGAAATAATTCTTCCGCCTCCTTCATTTTCCCCTGATTATAATAAAGCAGTGCAAGATTGGATTTAGCGGGATAAAAATGGTTATCCATTTTAATTGCATCAGTATAAAACTTTTCTGCTTTTAAGTAATCACCTTTGTTGGAATAATAATTCCCGGGGTTGTATTTACCGGTAGGGAAGTCAGCTGTATATTTTATTGATTGAAGATATTCATCAAAACTTCATTTAACTTTTTGAATTGCTCTTCGATGAAAAACTCTTTACTAACAACAGAAAGTTTTAAAGCAGCGGCTATACACACAATTCTGATTGGATCATCAAGCAGCGGAAAAATTACCCTGACTAATTCCATAGCTGAACAAGGATTGAACGCATCAATTGCGATGACCGTTGATTTTTTGAACTAATCGAAAAGAATTTCTTTTAGTTTATATGAGAACCACTTTTTCAATTGCCTTGTTGTCCTAATAGGACTAAGTGCCTATTTGCTAAAATAATTATTCAACATAATTATTAAATGCAAATATATCTTTAAATTGAAATATCAATAAATAGTTTCATTTAGTGTTCAATAAAAAATAAATGGATAAATATATGAGATTCATTTTACGATCTCTTGCAACTTTAATTCTATTGTTTTATTCAGTCTCAACTGCAAATGCCCAGCAGTTAGGCGCGAATGAAAACACATTCTTCTTTCCGCATACTTATCAATATCATCAAATGATAAGTTCGCTTGGAGTATCAACAGCCAAATTGCCTGAAGATGTAGTGGAAACAGATGATTTAATCCGAGCGCCATTATTTTCATACAGAGTGAAATACGGTCTGCCTGAAAATTTTGTTGCAGAGGGAGGGATAGAAACTAATATTGTAACCTGGCAATTTTCATTAGGACCAAAATGGAATTATCAAATTGATAGATTTGGATTTTCCATTGGAACTGATATAGCTTACTGGACAGGACAATTAAAGCAATTCGGTTTTGATACTAAGGTTAGTGGCTGGGCACTTTATCCGAATATTAGTGCAGGATATCAATTCGATAAACTTGCAATCTCATTAAAATCAGAAGTCGTTTTAAATCTTGCAGAAAATTCAGTCAATGGAACATCACAAATTTCGGATGATTTAGATTTCTTTAATGGCTGGACAATTGGTATTTACCTCGAGCAACCATTATGGAAAGATAATTTTCTAGTGATCGGTATCAGATCAACATTCCTTAATTTTTATTATCCGATGTGGGCAGCATTTTCAACATTTGACAGAACTTATTTTATTCCAGAAGCAACAATCACATTTATATTATGAAAAAAATATTAATTCTAATCGCAAGTCTGCTTTTATTTTATTCTTGTAATAATGATTTAGACATAACAAATCCGGTAATAGATCCGAGTAATTTCTTGTCACAAACAACTCCACTCACTAAAAACTCTAAACTAGTTATGGATGGTGTATATGAAGTTGTTGAAGGAAAAGATCTGCTTGGTGAACAGGTTGTAGTAAAATGGACCCGAGACAGACTTTCCATTTTCTCAGGTAAGAATGGCGGTTATATAATTTTGGATGCAGGATATCTGGATTCAGTTATTTTCTTCGTGGGTTACTGGAGATATTCAACAAATTCAGAAACAGGCGTTACAAGTTTCTATATTCCAGCAGATTCAGGAGGCAGCAAAATTATTTCCGGTGATACTACTGCAACTACAATTAATTTTGTTGGTGAATACGGAGTTGGCACTGGAATGGCTGATAAAAGCCTTGTACTCAAATTCAAAAGAGATTTTAGCCCGAAAGTAAAACAGAGTGATTTTTATATTCTGGCTCACCGGGGCGGAGGAAGAAATTCAGATTACCTCGGCGTTTCAGAAAACTCAATTGAGATGATAAATATAGCTGAAAGATTTGGTTCCACTGGTATTGAAATAGATGCGCGTCTTTCAAAAGATGGAGTTCCTTTTCTATATCACGATAGTGATATAAATCTGAGACTTACACAGAAAAGTTTGATCTGGGGAGATATTGAAAATTTTACATGGACGCAATTAAGAACTCTTGTAACATTAAGGAATGGAGAGAAAATACCCTCATTACGTGAAGCTTTAGAATATGTTCTCGAAGAAACCACACTTCAGTTTGTTTGGCTTGATACTAAAGATGTCGACGTAATTCCTGAATCTATACAACTATTGCAAGAAATTAATGAACGTGCTGTATTGATGGGAAGAGATCTGGAAATCGTTTTAGGAATACCAGCTGATGATGTTTATGAAGAATTTATTGCACAACCCGGCTATCAGGATGTTCCATCTCTCTGTGAACTTTCTATTGATCAGGTAAGACAAGCTAACTCGCAAGTCTGGGCACCGAGATGGACACAGGGAACACAAATTACTAATGTCCAGCAAATGCATGCTGAGGGAAGATTGGCATTCACCTGGACGTTAGACGAACCAAGTTATATTGAAGAGTTCATAAATACAGGTGAGTTTGATGGAATACTTACAAACTATCCGACAATAGTATCATACTATCATTATATAAAATAAAAGTAAAAGTATTATGCAATTAAAAATAATCTTAATAAACCTAATCCTTCTTTCCAGTATAACAGTTGGACAGATAAAAGATACTGTATATTCAATATCCACAGAAATAGGTGTGGGTTATTCACGTTACTTTACAACAATGGATTATGACGATCTAAACAAAAACGGATTTTCCGGAACAGTAAGAGTAATGTGGAATCCTGAACATCTACTTAGTATTGGATTGGAAACCGGGTATCAATACCTTTATTCAATTGATAATAGTGATTACAATACAGAATTTGGTACCACTCAATTTTCAGCATCTATGTACACAATACCTGTTTATATGGTTTTTTCTATGAAGATAGCACCGAACATAAAAATAACTGCAGGTACCGGAGTGGATCTGATGTTTAACTCTGGTGAATTATTTGGTGACAAATTAGAGAGCAATCAAATCAGTATCGGTACCCGAGCTGGAATTTCGTACACTTATCCAATTAATAATTCTATGTCTATCGGTGGTGAATTGCTGTATTCTTATTTCTCAAAGATTCAGGATCAAACCGTAGCTCTTCAATTTATTTTTGTGTATGATTTTTTAAAGTACTAAATAAATTAATTAGAGATTTCATAATAAATTTGATGTCTTATAAAAACATAAAAACTAATTCAATCAAAAGTAATTATACAATTTCATTTTGATCATTTGATACGGGATAAGTTGTTAACAGAGTATGTTGGTAAATAGCTTGTTATCCTTTAAGTTTGCAATTATTAAGGAAGAGAATATTTAATTGAATTCATAAAACGAAAATGGTAAAAACATGAAAACTAAAATAATTTTTGGCTTATTGTTTTTATTGATTATTCCTCTTAAGGCGCAGGATAGACAATACTGGGATCAGGTGGTCGGTAGCAGAGCAGCTTTATTGGGCGGAATTGCAGTTGGTGGAATAGATGATTATAGTGCTACATTTTATAATCCCGGCGCGTTAAGTTTTTTAAATAAATATAGTATGAATTTTAATCTTAACACTTATGGGATTAAGGATTTTTCATTCATTAATGGCGGGGGACCGGGCATTGATTCAAAATATTTTAGAGTCTCTATATATCCTGCTTCATTAGCAGGCCCGATTCCGTTTATCGGTGATTCACTTGAGCGTTTTAGTTATATGATATATAGTACAGGTTATTCATATGTAAGGATCTCCGAACGATACGAAGATTACGTCGATGTTATTCCAACAAGACAAATCGGATCTGAAAACTATTTTGCAGGAGATGAGTATCTTATTAACCAGGGAAAAATTGATGCATTACTTTCAGAAGTAACAGTTGGATTTGGTTATTCAAAAAAACTTTATGACAATGTAGGAATAGGTTTTTCTTTATTAGGTACCTTTCGTGATCAAACCAAGCTACGATATGAATCTTATGCTGCTTATGATACAACGAATCAACGCGCAGCAATTTCAGATGTTTATGTTGACATAGACTATTGGGCTGTAAGATTCTCCGGTAAGTTTGGAATATCCGCCGTGTTTGATAATTTTAAATTAGGGGCAACAATTACAACTCCAAGTATAGCCTTAAAATTGGCTAGCGGTGGAACTGACCATGCAAATCTTAATTCAACCAATGTTTATGTTGATACTACAAATAACACTCTTACACTTATAGATATTATTGAATCTGACAGGCAGCAAGGTTTGCCAGTAAACTATAAATCACCTTTTTCTATTGCGGCAGGTATTGAATATAAGTTTTCGGAAGAAACATTGATTCACTTTGCTGCGGAATGGTTTGCCCCAATTTCCACATATGTTGTTATTCAGCCAGAAAGCAATCAGTTTATTATAAATAATCCTGCTACAATAAAACCCATAGATAGCGCTGAAATTTTAAGGGTTTATGATTCTATGAAGAGTGTATTAAATTTTGGAGTAGCATTAGAACACCAACTGAACAAAAAAATTACCGGCTATGCTGCTATCAGAACTGATTTCAGTAACGCGAATTACAATGATATTAGTGGACTTGCCGTTGGATTTACTGCGTTTAATATTTATCATTTTACTTTAGGGGCTTCAACAATTGTAGATGATACTATTATAGGCGTTGGACTGGAGTATAGTCATGGTGAAAGCTCAGATTTCCCACAAATATTTAATTTTCCCACAGGCTCGGTTGATCCGGGCGATATAGTATTGTTTGATACACGTGGAGTGTGTACAGCAATTTATAATAACTATAATTTATTTTTTGGTGTAACGCACCAGTTATAAAAGATATATTAAAAAAATTTTTGCTTTAACATTTAATCAAATTGATAAGAAAACTAAGACGTGGTTAGGAAACCAAATATTCAAAAAATAAAAATTTTAAGAGAAGGTTAGTAAAATGAACAATGCTCAATTAAATCATCGCGACTTATACCGATTACCGTGGACTCTTCCGGATAACGCAATATCCTGGTTAGAGCCAACTGCAATGTGCAATTTAGCTTGCGATGGCTGTTATAGGGAAAATCTTAAAGATTCACATTTATCCGTTAGAGAAGTAAAACATCATCTTGATGTTTTTCAAAAATTAAGAAACACAGATTGTATTTCAATAGCTGGCGGTGACCCTCTTCTTTATCCAGATATACTTGAGATAGTAGCAGATATAAAAAATAGAGGACTAAAGCCAATAATAAATACAAACGGTAAAGCCCTTACAATGGAATTATTAAAAGATTTAAAGAAGGCAGGCGTTTATGGCTTCACATTTCACGTCGATAGCAAGCAAGGGCGGGGAAATGAATGGAAAGGTAAAAATGAAATTGAACTTCTTGACCTCCGTCTTCAATATGCTCAGATGCTTGCAGAGGTAGGCGGAATATCCTGCTCATTTAATTCAACAGTATATGAAGATAACCTGCGATATGTTCCTGAAATGATTAACTGGGCGCACAAGCATATCGATATTGTTCATACGATGGTTTTCATTTGTTTCAGACACGTCATCCCAAATATGCCTTTTGATTGGTATGCAGGAAGTAAAAAAGTTGAATGGGATAAAATAATGTACCATTCAGATAAGAAAAGAGATGTAGAAATATTATCAACAGATGTTTTAGCAAAAGTTAGAGAACGTTTTCCTGAGTTTACTCCCGCCGCTTATCTAAACGGAACTGTTAAGGCGGATTCTTTTAAGTGGTTAATAACAGAACGAGTCGGTACAAAAGATAAAATATACGGATACCTGGGTCCTAAATTTATGGAACTTATGATGACTGTTCATCATTTCCTCAAAGGTACATATTTATCATACGCATCTCCTTCATTAACTAAGAAGGGAAGATCAACACTGCTTCTACTTTGGATGTTTGATAAGCAATTGAAAAAAGCAATGTTTAATTTTTTGAAGAACCCGCTTAATATTTTTAAGAAAACTCATCTACAATCTATATTGTTTATTCAGCCTGTTGATTTTACTGAAAATGGTGAACAGAATATGTGCGATGGCTGTCCGGATATTACAGTCTATAAAGATGAATTGATCTGGTCTTGCAGAATGGAAGAACAGAAACAGTATAATACGTGGTTGAGAACAGTACCAAAGAATTGATGAAGTGGATAGTAGAAGTTTATTTAAACTTATAAATTAAGTCCGCAATCATTTTTAGATTGCTGGGACTATGTGTTTTTAATGAAAGGAAATATTTTAATGAATAAAAAAGAATTTCTGAAGCGATCTAGAAAATTCGCAAAACCGTTCTGTGTTACTGATGGTAAAAAGTTCCGGTTAAAAGATTTTAATCCTAAAGATACACTTGATTTAAAATCTGAAGATAAACCAAAAGCTCAAGCTGCACTGAAGGATGGAGTTGAATTACTTGTGGAGTTACAGGATAAACTATATGCTCAGGATCGCTGGTCTGTTTTACTAATCTTTCAGGCGATGGATGCCGCAGGTAAAGATAGTGCAATCAAACACGTTATGTCTGGAATAAATCCTCAGGGCTGTCAGGTATTTTCATTTAAGGCTCCAACAACAGAAGAATTAGATCATGATTTTATGTGGAGATGCTTGAAACGATTACCGGAACGGGGAAGGATCGGAATATTTAATCGTAGTTATTATGAGGAAACACTTGTAGTAAGAGTTCACGAAGAAATTCTTAAAAATCAAAAGTTACCCGAAAAATTAATAACCAAACATATCTGGGATGAACGTTTTCAGGATATCCGCAATATCGAAAAATACTTAACTAGAAACGGAACCGTGATCAGAAAGTTTTTCCTTCATGTTTCAAAGGAAGAACAGAAGAAAAGATTCCTGGAAAGAATAGACAATCCTGATAAAAACTGGAAGTTTGAATTTGAGGATGTACATGAACGAGAGTATTGGGATGATTATATGAAAGCTTACGAAGATATGATTCGTAATACAGCTACAAAGGACTCGCCCTGGTATGTTGTTCCAGCAGATAATAAATGGTTTACAAGGTTGGTGGTTGCTGCAGCAGTAATAGATGCGATGGTCTCATTGGATTTAAAGTACCCCGAAGTTGGTGATGCTAAATTAAAAGAGCTTGTTGAAGCAAAAAGTTTACTATAGTAATTTAATCCGAATTTCTTTTTACTAAAGGAAGACTCAATATGGAAAAGCTCTTAAACCAAGCGCCAACTAGCTGTTTGTATTCATTCCTATATCATTTTTTCCTGAATACTGACATGCATCTGCAGCTCTAATATTTTTCAGTGCTGCGTTGTCAATAATACCTATCGCAAAATTAATTGTTCATTCTACAGAGCAGTTAGCAACTAGGTTATGGGATGTTTTTTTGAGGAGCACAATTTATTATTGTCCCGCACAGGATTTATGAGCCATACTTTACGTTATGATGAGGAGACCAGCGGATCATTACGGTTATTCCACTTCAGATCGGAGAAAGATATTATTTTACCAATAGCAGGAAAATGCAGTACTTCTAATTCAAGAATGGATTCAATATAATTTTTGAAGATGTAACACTGAAAGCTGAACTAAGTGACAGAACTCTTATAAGATATTTTTGGCAAGCAGGTATAGGCGGCTCTTTTAGTCTATCATAAAATATTAATATAGATTTAGGCGCAAATTATAATGCAGCATTTTATGATATTAATAAAGAATTTTATAATGAAGATGAAGCTATGATGACAGGGTTTGAATATACTATTAGTTTTGGTTGGAAGTTTAACAATTAAAAATTATGTCTGAATATTACTTTGGAAAAATTTTTCTTTTTGATAGAATTTTTTAAGTGAATATATGTCAATCAAAGAATATTCATTAAAAAGATTAAAGACTGACATTCATAATATTTCCAGTGATGATGCATGGCAGGGGATAGAAGAAATTAAAATAAAAGACTATCTGTGGAGGGAAAATAATTATAAACCTGATGTTATTGTAAAAGCTTGCTTCTCAGATAATTGTATTTATTTAAGTTTTCTTGTGTACGAACAAAAAGTAACCGTACGATATTTAAATGTTGGTGATCCGGTTTTTAAAGATAGCTGTGTGGAATGCTTTATAAACTTATTTCCGAATGAAACTGAAGAATATTTTAATATCGAGCTTAATGCAATCGGAACAATAAAAATGGGTTACGGTATTAAAAGAAACCGTAAGTACTTAACTGCTTCAGTTTTAAAGGATATGAAAGTAGTCACTTCTATAAAGAAACCCGTAATTGGTTTTCACGGTTCAGATTATTGGAAATTATATTGTGCTATTCCAATTAATTTGTTGGAAAAGATAACTAACAAGAAATTTAAAGGTGATAATGCAATTGGTAATTTTTATAAATGCGGTGATGAAACAGAATTTAAACATTACGGAATGTGGAGTTTAATAGAAAATCCAAAACCTGATTTTCATCTGCCGGACTATTTTGGGAAGATCATTTTTGATCATAGATAGAAACTATAAAATTTGATGTAATTTAAATTTTATCTTTAACTCTGTTACCAATTAGAATTAATTATTCCAAAATCGGAAAGTTTTATTTAAAACTTTGCTACAAGAATTATCAAATTACCGGAGATAAGTATTTTGATTATATCACTTTCTACTAAATACATTCATAAATGTTTTTTCATAAATCAGTTTGGTTTTAACATTCGGACTAAATTCTCATAAAAGAACAATTTTTAATAAGTTATCTTCAACAATATCAACTGTTTCAACTTTATTATTTTAGAAACTTATGTGGGATATTTTTATGAAATTTGCAAGGAATCACTTTTATGAAGGTCATCTCTTTTTTCTATTCCAGTTTTTATTAACGAAGCTGAAATTAAAACCAATCCTCTTAAAGTAGATTTAATATGTTGTCTGCTTTCTTTTCTGACTATCCTTAAATTAAAATCTAGATAACCATTAGAGGTCAGTGAATAAAGACAAAATTCATGCCCGCATTATTTATAGAAATTGGTATTGATCAAGCAGTAGGGTCATAAATTTAGGTTGTATATAAATATATTAATTTTATACTTTATGTAGTAAATAAGAAAAGCTGATTAACTTAATAGAGATCCAAACTAATTATAAGGAGAAACATATATGCTCAAAAGCACTTCGTATGAAGGAACAAGATCAGAGGAGGCTACAGTTATCAGCAAAGGGGTCAAGATTGAAGGAAAGTTAAGCTGCAGCGGCAACATCAGGTTAGATGGGGAAGTACAGGGGGACATTTCATCCGAGGGCGTTGTTATCATAGGAGAAAATGGAAAAGTGAACGGACAAATTAATGCAGACAGCATAACGATTGGCGGAAGGGTTGCCGGAACTGTCAGAGCAAAGGATAAAGTGGTTCTGGAAGCTAAAGCAAACCTTAAAGGAGATATCATTACCAAAATAATGATGGTTGAAGCTGGAGCTATTTTTAATGGTAATACAAAAATGGGGGATTCAGTAAATCTTGGAGCGCCCATGGATACCTCAAAACCAGGTGACACACCCGCAAAATAACATACGCAGAACAATTTTATTTACAAAATTAAAGGGCGCGTGATCAACTCGCCCTTGCTATTTGTGACAAGTTTATTTCTTAAATCCCTTATTCTGGTTTTTAAATTTTAGTTGTTACTTCTAAAGCGTGTGCTATTCTTTCACTATTTGGTTCGGAAGATTTATTATTCTTCAAAACTGCCGTGAAGTAAAAAGCAGCCTTTTCTTTATCGCCGATAAGTTCTGCAGATTTTCCAGCACCAAAGAGGGCGTTAAGCCTATTTGGATTTTTTTCAAGTGTCAGTTCGTATTGTTTCAATGCTTCTTTAGGATTGTTCATTTCAAGAAGCAGATCACCTAGCATTTCTCTGGCCGGAAGCAACTGCCCCGGAGTTACCGGACTTTTCTCCGTTGCATCTTCAAGATATGCCGCGGCAATCAGTGTCTCCAAGGATTTTTCCATTTCGTTTTGTGCATACAGTTCCCATGCTTTTACAACCTTCTTTTGTATTTCAATTTGATTGATCCAATATTTATTTGATTCTGAATCTTTAAATGATTTTTGTATTTCTTCTAATTTCTGAAAAGACTGCTGAGCAATTGCAATGTTGCCACTTCTGCCGGCGCCGATTCCTTTTGCATAGTAAATCAAGGCTTCATACTGTGGAAATTTTTTCCAGGGAAAATTTGAATGATTATTTAATGAAAGGTTAGCTGCCGCTGTCCAGTTTTGATGTTCAAGGGCAAGACGACCGGGAATTGCCGCAAGAGAATAGGCAATTTGAGGCATTGGCTGATAAGGTCCGCTAAGTGTATCCAGCAAAGTTGCAATTTCTTTTGCTTTTTCGTACTCAGATTGCTGCAAGTAAGCATAAACAAGGTAGTCTAATGCATGGAAGTAATGATTAGAAATCTGTCCATCAACCGGCAGTTTCCAGGCTGCAGCAGCGGATCTCAGATTCAAATCAATTGATTCCTGCCAGTATCCGAGCCGTGTAAATATATGAGTGGGCATATGTAAAGCATGAGGAAGCTCCGGCGCAATTTTGTAGTAATTTTTTGCAACCCGAATAGCATTGCCGGAAAGCTGAGGAACATCGTAAGCATGAATTGCATAATGAAAACCCGCGGGATGGTCCGGAATTATCTCAAGCACTTTTTCAGCAGTTTCTCCTGCTTCGCGCTGCACCTTGTATGATTTATCATACGGAGAAACTGTTGCAAGCATGGTCAATACAGAAAACATCCGCGCTTCTATATCTTCGGGCAGTTCCTCTCGTGCAGTCATCCATCCGTTTTTAAACGCTTCCAATTTTGCTGGCTTTGATTTATTCAATCCATCTTCATAAAAAGATGCTACTGCTGCCCCGTATAGTTTTTCCTTTTTTGTTTTTGCCAGACTTAAAGCATTCTGGCTGATAACATAACCTTTCTCAAGCAAAGCAGAATCCGGTACATCCGGCCAGAGAGGATGAATGTAAGTCATTGCTTTACCCCAGTAACCCCAGAAGCAGTCTTTATCCAATTCAATAACCTGGTCAAAAGTATATTCTGCATCTTCATACGTCATATGATGAATTAGTGCGATCCCAAAACTAATTAATGTATCCAGCTTCGGACTGCAGCCATCTGAGAATTGAACTGTGCCGCATAATGTTTCGGGTGTTAAATAAGCTCTTTGTGTATCTGGGACTTTTTGTTCTGAACAGGAGATTAATAAACACGAAAGAAAAAAAACTGTAACAGGAATAAATCTAAAATAACCGGAAAACCTTGAGTAGCTATTAATTTTTGCCAGCTTCATATAATTGATCCTCCTGATAATTATGGATTAACAAATGTTATATTATATTCAAATCTTCCCTGTTAAATTTAATGTTAAAGATGCTTCTTGGAATTAATACTGCAAATGATCCTGCGTTAGTCGGAGGAGAAGGTTTGCAGAAATGTTGAACGCAGTAAATAAAAAATAGCAAAAAAATATTTAAGATCAAGTGGATTAAACAGAGAAGTTCCAAGTAAAAATGAGTTAAACTTGTACTTAATGATAATATAAAATTTACTTTTCTAAATGCTTAACTCCCAATTCATCCACACGTAATTGATGTTTTTCAAAATTGATGAATCTAATCAATACCAGCATTATACTTGCAAAAAGCACATAAGCAAGAATTACAAATTGCCAATCTAAAAATCCTTTCAACTGTCCCATCAAAGCTGCACCAGCTGCCAAACCAAGATTTGAAATTGCCATATACAGTGTGAACTGAGTTGCAGAAACTCTCTTCCAGCATAGCTGCATTGCCGAAGCAAATATTGCAATATTTGTAAAAGTTAACAGAATATAAAAACAGATTATAAAACCCGTTATAAAAATGTCATTCTGCCAAAAATTTTTTAAGAAAGACATTGCAGTTGCTAGTACGATTAGTAAACTCATATAAACAGATATCATTTTAACCTTGCCAAAATAATCGATAAGAAAACCACCGATAATCATTCCAAGAATACCTGAAATTAAATTTGCGGTTGCAAAGATTTGTGAATATTGTGTATCAGCCCATCCAAGTTCTTGTACTGTAAAAACAGGTAATACCGTGTCTATCAAACCTCTTCCAACCGAATAACTAAAAGCAGCAACACCCATCATAAAACTGACAGGTAGAAAGAAAACTTTATATAAACTTTTAAAGATACTTTTCCAGCTATGCAATTGAATTTTCTCTGCGGCTTTTGAGGCTTCTCCTTTTGTCCAAGGCAGCAATTTTTCTCCTGGTCGTTCTCTTAGTAATAAAGGAACAAGAATAATTATGGAAATAATTAATGAGAATGATACTATTGCATAGAAGTATCCATAATGACTCATTATCCAACTGCCTGCAGCTACTGATGCAGAAATTCCCAACGTTTTTGATCCCCACATTAAACCATTTGCTCTTGCCTGCTGATCGACAGGTAAAATATCTATTGCCATTCCATCAACTGCAATATCCTGTGAGACTTCAAAAAAACTAACTATAAATCCCAATATCATTAAAGTCGATAAATTATTAATCGGATCTGCAATTAGTGACATTGACAAAAAACTAGCAATCAATCCAAACTGACCGAACAAAATCCAGGGTCTTCTTCTTCCCATTGATAAATAAGTAAACCTATCCATAATTGGAGCGTTAATTATTTTTAAACTCCAGGGAAGGCCTATAACTGCTACATAGCTTCCAATCTCTGCAGGAGATTTTCCGTTCATTGCCAGCCATGCCGGAATTGCATACCACAATAATCCTTCAGGAATACCTTGTGCAACATACAATGCTGCGAAACTAAAATACCTTAAAAAAGTATTTTCCGACAATGCGGGTAGAGTTTTATTTTTTAAACGATCAGATTTTACAAAAAGCATATTCAAATTTTCTTTTGATATCTATATGAATAAAGATTGTTTCTGTAATTTCGATTTAATAAAAATGGAGACTGTCTCATAAGAGTCGTTGCATCCCGATACATTTGGATCGGAATCTCACACTTTATTTTTAAAGTAAAATGAGTACCTAAACGAGTTCAGGTTGACAAAACAAGACTTTTGAGACAGACTCTTTTGAATGATAATTATTAGAATATCATTTCTATTTCTTTTTCATCTCAATCTGAATTAATTCAAAAGGTTTCTCACCTATGTTTTCACCTTGATGTGTTGTAGCCGGAACCCAACTGAAATCGCCCTTTTTAAAATTTCGATCTTCAGTTTTTCCATCAGCATAAGTGAATTTGCCTTTTGCATCACTTAGAAACATTACCATGCCTTCCGGATGTGAGTGCATAACACCTTTCTCTCCAGGTGCGTATGTAATTCTTAATACACGAACCTGATCATTTTCAAATTCAACCTTATAATTTTTAGGATCAACTTTTGCTGCATCCTGCGCAAAGCTATATCCTGTTAACAGTATCACTGCAAATAATGCAGTGATTATTAAATTTAACTTTCCCATGACACTTGCTCCTTTTTGTTTGTTAAAGTATATATATACATAAGAATATATAATTCATTATAGAACACTTAGTTTTTATCGTAATCTCCTCTGAGACTTAGTACATTTAAATTATGATTGACAGATATATCTACGCTTTTTTCAATGATGCTTTTGATTTCAGGCATCTCAAAATATTTTATCGCATCTTCCATTGAATCAAACTCAAATTCAATCACACGATTTGGCGAGCTGTTAAAATAATTATCATAGGAAGTAATTCGTTTTATTTCTTCTGGTTTTTGAAGAGTGCTGACTATTGACTTAACGTAATTCAGATATTTTGCTTTATTTCCGACACCATAGTCAAGAAAATGAACATATTTGATTTTACGCCTCTTAATCTCACCTGGATTGTAATCTCCCCTTTTATTCAGTACAATTGTTTGTAATGTAATACCGTGATTAATAGTTTGTTCAACAACTTTTTTTATCTCGGGTAAATCAAAGTATTTTGCTGCATCAATGTTGCTTGCAAATTCAAACTCAACAACACGGGCAGGTGAGATATTAAAATAATTGTCATAGGATGCAATAGACAATAATTCTTTTGGCTCCTGAAGAGTTGTTACAATAGTTTTAACCCAATTTAGAAATTCAGCCTTTCCTTCCATCGCATAATTGATAGTATACACATATTTAATTGTGCCGCTTTGCGCATTTATTGTACTTGCAAATAAAAATATTGCAAGGAAAACAAAAGCAAATCCTGCTAAGCTATTTTTAATTTTCGACATTTTTATTCCTTTCACAAATAATTTTTTATAAGGCTTACAATCCTGTAAGCCTTATAAATTGAAATGAATGCCTAAATAACTTTCTAGAAAGTTATTTCTTTTTTTCTTCTTTCATTGGGATCATCTGAAAACCAAGTTGCTCCATTAATAATTGATTATCATTAGCAATCAATTCAGTCGTAATTTTACCATTTGAAAAATGAAAAATGGCCATTCCCCAAAATTTAACTGATTTACCTGTTGAGGGCATTTCGCCGGGACCTGTATTTGTACCTGTAAAAATCCAACGACCGGCTGCCATATTTTCTCCGAACACCATATTATCAGTTGTTATTTTCATATCAGGATAAGCTGTTCTATTTGCCACTATAAGATTTTTTATTCCGTCAATACCATCAACTTCTGGTAAATTATTTTGATTCCGTACAAAATTTGGATCAAAGATCGAATTCAGTTCATCAACGTTTCCGTTATTCCAAATCTCAACATATTTATCAACGACCGGTTTCAGTTCCACAGAAGGATCTGGTTTTGGCTGCTGGCATCCAGTTGTAAATAAAATAGCAATTAATAAAAGCAGTGAACCAGTTTTTAAAGTTGTGTTAATTAATTTTGACATAATTATGTCTCCTTTTCTTATTTAAAATATTAATTAGTATTAGAACATTTGTGAAAAGTGCATATGAGCAATCAGCCATTTTCCACCAAGTTTTACAGCTACTGTAGTCGCTCTACCACTTTGGTAGTTCATTTGACCTCCAGTCTCCATCCAGGAAAATGTATAATAACTGGTTATAACTGCTGAGTTACCATTATAAGTCTGAATCTCAAAATCCTGACCGTGATAATTTACATATGCAAGTGCTTTTGTTCCTTCAATAAAGGCCTTCCAAGTTACGGCATCATGGCGCAGAGGTGATACAACGTATGGGAATTCAGTATTATCCTCAGTAAATAATGACCAATATGCTTTGTAATCTTGTTTATTGAATGCCTCCGCAGATTTGTCTACCAGGACTTTTATATCTTCTTTATCACCTGCAAACGTGCTGCTTACTAATGCAGTAATTAGAAATATGACTGCAAATAATTTTGTTGTTAGTTTCATCGCACTAGCTCCTTTTAGTTTATTGAAATTGATTAATATTAATTAAAATCTACTGTTTGACTATATGCACTTCCAATTCAATTTCTATCATAAACTCCGGCAATGCCAGTTCTTTTACTCCTAACCAGGAGCCGGTTGGAAATTGTTTAGTGTAAATCGTATTACGATAACTTGCCTGATTAAGGAATTCGGGCATATTGGTTGTAAAGATATTTTCAACAATCACGTCATCGAAGGTACAGCCATAATGTTTCAACACTTTATCAAGATCGGAGTAACAGTTTTTCATTTGCTGCAGCAAATCACCTGCTGCAGTTGGATTACCTTCATCGTCCATACTAACGGCACCCGAAATTTTGATGTCGTTTCCAATCTTTACTGCGTGTGTATAACCATATGCCTTTTCAACTTCGGGTCGAAGTGAATAATATTCGGGGGTTTCGTTTTCAACTTTCTGCTTATTGGATTCATCTGTCATCTGCTGGCAGCCCGTTGTAAAGAAAAAGGTAATATTTAAAAGCAGAAAACCTGCTGCCGAAATTGTCCGAATTAGTTTTTTCACAATACGCGTTCCTTTTTAATAATTAATTATTTTGATTCAATTTTTTATTCGACTTCCATTGCCTCTACTACTTGATAAGTATCTGCATATTGTTGAAACTTGGTAACCAGGCCATCGTTAAGAGTCCACATATGGACAAACTGAACATTAATTTCTTTACTGGTTGTTTTGTTTTTTGCTTTGTAACGTCCGGTAACTATTATTTCTCCGGAAGTAGCTTCATAGTATGTTTGTTCAGTTAAGTTCCAGAACTCCCATTCTGCACCAAGTCTTGCAAAAACACCCTCAAGTACGGCTTGGGGACCTATGTATGGATTACCATCGGCGTAGGGAAAATTTTCTGCTTCATTCCATTCAATTTTTGGATCAAATTTTTGTAGTACGGCAGGAACATCACCTTTAGCAAAGGCGGCATATAAGTTCTGAACAATCTCAACATCCTTTTCTTTTGCAGGCTTGTTATTTATAGAAAAAGTTGGACTTAGCACGATTAAAGATATTAGCACGACGAAAGAGACAATTATTTTTTTCATTTTTTTCCTTAAAGTTTATGAATAGAACATTTTATAACTAAATAACCAGATCAAGAAATTTGAAACCAAAAAAGATTAATATATTTTCATAATTTTGAACCAACGTTTACTTTTGTGCTACATTGTTAACCTCAATCCAATAACCGTCGGGGTCCTGAAAGAAAATCTGTTTAATGCCATCTGCACGCATATTGATTTTATTTGGAGTACCCGACCAATCAGAGTAAACAATATTCATTTCTGTAAGCTGCTCGATAATGGTATCAAAATTGGGACTCGTTAAACCAAGGTGTACAGCTTTATTAATCGTAACCTTATCCGGCAGAATTGATATTAGGTGTATCTCTTGACCTTCGCCCAAGGAGAACCATCGAATGCCCTCTATCTTAGTCCGATTTGTAATTTCTGTAAGCTTCAGAACATTTTTGTAAAACTCAACTGAACGGTTGATGTCTTTGACAGAAATAGCAAGGTGATTAAAGGTAAAAGTAAACGAGTTAATATCCAGTGTATGGTGTTTATCTTTTAATAAATTATTACCATCTGAGTAACTCTCTTGGTATATATCTGCTAAATATTCCTGGTCAGAGTTTTCTGCGGGAAAAGATTTTTCAAAGTTTTTCATTCCAAGAATATATCCCTGTTCGCTTTGTGCCATTAGTGAAGTGGTTAAATTAGCGTAGACCCAAATCATAAATAGAATTGCCGTATACTTCACTTATTTTCCCTTTCAAATTGGTTTAATAAAATTATTATTTTGAAGTCGTGAAAGCTTCTTCAACAAAATAAATCTCCGGCATACCAACTACTCCTGCGTTTTTCATAGCCTCTTTTGTGGAATCAGAGGAAACAAACTTTTTAGCATTCTCTATACTATTTATTTCCAGAAGAACAAAAAGATCATTCGGGTCATTGGCGTTTCTAAAAACTTTTCCTCCCATCGATCCATTCTCTGCCCTGTAACTTGCATGTGCCTCAAATGCTGGTTTCCATTTTTTATAATCTTCAATTTTATGATGAACTAATATGTGTGTCACTTGATACCTCTGTTTTATTTAAATAAATAAATTGAACAGACAGATTTGTTCTCTGCCTGTTCCATTGAATAAGTTCTGTTCTTTTATGTTCTAATCATCATTTTTAACTTCACCACCATGATCACCAACGAGCATCCACGTGCCATTCTTCTTCATCAAGATGTCTGTCCAACGACCTTTTTCATTACTTGATTTTCCATCTTTGTCTTCGAAGACAAGAGTGTAGTAGTAATGCACGTATGCAAAATCACCATTCACCCATATTCTGGCAGGTGTTAAAATATTAAACTGTTGTTTTTGTTTTGTGGAGAAGTATTTTTTCGATTTGACAACACCTTCTCTTGTTCCGGGAGCTTCGTTCTCATATGACCAGCCTAGATATGAATCATCAAAGTATTTTAAATCCGCTAGCGGATCATTGTTATTTATTTCCCAGTATTTTTCAACGCCTGCCCAAACATCTTTTTGTTCTGGTGACCATTGTTGAGCAGTACCATTGCCGGATAAAATTATCACTGCAAATAGTACAGGGAAGATTGATAGTAATTTTTTCATAGTACAAATTCCTTTTGCTTATATAATATTTAATTACGTAATTGCTGAATATGCAAATTACATTTTGAGTTTAGGTTGAATGTTTTATTTAAATAATAGCTGGCGTGCTAATTTACTGCCAACCATTTCTCTCAATTCATTTCTTTTAACTGCTGAGTCTTTCATGGTTTCTTGACTGCCAAAAAGACTACTCTGAATTTTTTCCATTTTTTCTCTAAGTCCATCAAATGCTGCCATGTTTTTATACTCAATTAATAGTTCAAGGTCCCAATCTTCAGTATCGTTTGGACTTTGTGTAAGCACCATATATGATAAAATTATTCCTTGTTTCTTGGCTTCATCCATAACTTTTTTCCAGCCACTGTTAAGGTTATTCATATAATCATTAAAATATGGAGCTTTAGTTTTAATTAGTGAAATATTCCAAACACTTCCTTCTGTGTAGGATATTTCCTGAGCTATACTTTAATCAGAAATAACAAAAGTTATTATTGTTGCTAATAAAAGAGCCAGACTGAGTTGTTTCATTAGAACATCTATAATTATTGTTAAAAAAAGTTGTTTAATATTACTTACCAAACTTTACTTCCTGGTAAATTTCATCCGAATGTTTACCGGTGAAATATTTATTATACGCTTTGTCAAAACTTTCTTGTGCCTCTTTTGTTGACCACGCTTCCAAAAATAGTTCATTGTTTTTCTGCATTGCGTTTGGAATATCTTCCCAGGTTTTAATTACTGTAATCTCAATTACATCCCTGTTATCGTTTCCCCACCAATGGCGTACAGTTTTATGACTGATAACCAGTGGATTTTTGTCCCATACTTTAGTTTGAAATTGATGTATCAGAGAGTCAAACTCCGCCATTGAACCGTCCACTGGAAATGCTCTCTCATAATTTGACATTAGAACAGCATTACCCTGCGGGGCTTGTGCAAGCATTTCATTTGCGCCTGCAAAGAAAAGAGTAAATAGAAAAGAAAGAATGATTGAGTACCTCATAGCACTTGCTCCTTTTTAGTTATTGATTGAACTGTTGTTGAACTTTATTTCATCATTTTAATTGATCCTGAAACCGAAGTAATACTTCCATCATCTTTATATAAGAAGGCGGAGGCTTTTCCATTTTCGAAATCCGAGAGCATTGTTACCAAATTATCCTCAGTGTCAACAAACGAAGTTAACATTGTATTTTCATCAATATGAATAGTTGACATTTTTTCGTTTGCATCCTGACCCGTTTTATTATTCTTCAGATAGAGTGTAGAATCAGAAGTTATAACGAGATGAACATCAAAGTGTCCATATTCATAAATCATTTCTTTCCCAATAATGTCATTAGTTTTTAGACCAAGTTTGCCTGATAATAATTGTCCATCATAATGCGTATCTAAATACAAATTATCATAGCTGTCCCAATCAGAAATTTCTGCGGGAAAAGACTTTTCAAAGTTTTTCATTCCAAGTAAATATCCTTGTTCACTTTGCGCAATTATGGATGCAGTTAAACAAATGTTAATTAAAATCAGGAATAGAATTTGTTTTAAGTACTTCATATTTTACCTCGATTATTATTTTAATTGATAAACTTTTAACTATTTAATGTCCGCTTAACCATTGTTCAAAACTTTTATTTTTTTCTCTCTTGCCATAATGCCAGTCAGGTTTTAATCTTAGTCCATCATTACTTTTCCAGATGAAATTAATAGCATCCTTCGTTTCATTTTCGTTATTAATAGATATCAATAACATATTTTCATTTTTAATGATAATTGTTTTAACCTCACAATTGATATGCTGTGCAACAAGTGTACTCTGAATAATTTCAGCTTGTCTTAAATCATAAGTAGCCCAAACAATTTTATTTAATCCAGAAAGGAAGATGTTCTCATCACAAGAAATCGAAAGATCTATACTTGTTCCTGAAGGTAGATGCGGTGGATTTTTATCACTTAGAACTTCCCAATGAATACTTTTGGTTGAATTGAGCACAATTTCTCCAGCTTCGTTAAAAATTCCTTTTGTTTGTAGGATTATCAAAATATCTCTGCCTTCGGTTGAAATAGATTGTAAAATTTCTCATTGCAAACGTAAAAATTGGCGGAGATGATATCTTGCACTATTCACGCAAATGTTAGGACTTTTCTCTCAATTATGATTTTAACTATGGTTTCTTAGTGTTCAAGTGTCTTGGTGGTAATAAAGCTGCTTAAATAACTATGGCATTAAGCGCACTGAGTTACACTAAGAGTTTTTGGTAGAAATTAAAAAATGAATATTAGAATAGTGAAATGGATAGTTATTTAACTTTATATTCAGACGGAGAAACACCGAATTGTTTTTTAAATGCACGAGCGAAATAAGCCTGATCATTAAATCCAACTTTATAACAAATCTCAGCCACTGTTCCTGAATTTTGTTTTAGCAGTTTAGCGGCGCGTTGTAAACGAAATGTACGAATTAATTGTCCTGGCGGTTGATCTATTAGTGCATTAAGTTTTCTATTCAACTGAGATACACTCATATTCATTTGCTCTGCAAGTATATCAACACTGAAATCTTCATCCTCAAAACTTTTTTCAATAATTTTTAATGTTTTTTCCAAAAATTCCTGATCGATTGAAATTGCTGAAACTTCAGAAGGTTTTATTATTGATGCTTTGCTAAATCTTTTTCTAAGCTCTTTACGTTGATAAATTAAATTCTTTACCCTTACTTTTAATTCTCGCGCACTAAATGGTTTTGTAAGATAATCATCAATACCTGTTTCAAGTCCCTCAATTTTATCGTCAAGTCCAGCTTTTGCAGTTAACATTATGATTGGAATGTGACTTGTTTTTTGATCCTTACGAATATTTTTACTGAACTGATAACCATCCATTTTCGGCATCATAACATCAGTAATAATCAGATCAGGAATTTCAATTTGAGCATTTCTAATTCCTTCTTCACCATTACAGCCTTCAATTACCATATAATCGTTTTCAAGCTGCTCGCGTATGTAAGTACGCACATCGGTGTTGTCTTCAACAATTAAAATTATTTCTGGATGCTGGATACCAGATTCAGCCTGCCCCTTCGAGGGATTCTGGATTTTGGATAAAGTATCCGCAAAACCGGATACCTGTTCTTTTTCGATTGTTTCAAAATCATAATCCATAGATATTTTTTCTGAAGTAACTTCAACTGGTTGTTCTGCTTCTGTTTTTAAATCAACGAAAGGAAGATAAATTATAAATTCTGTTCCTTCGCCTTCTTTACTAGTAACAGTAATTTGTCCGTTATGAAGTTCAACTAATTCTTTTGTTAAAGCTAAACCAATTCCAGTTCCTTCATGTTCGCGTGTATTTGAACCATCAACCTGATAAAAGCGATTAAAAATGTGCAGCAGACTATCTGAATGAATTCCCACTCCAGTATCTTTAATTTTAATCTCAACAGATGATGAAATAATATTTACCGAGAGTTTTATTTCTCCATTTTCAGATGTAAACTTGAAAGCATTTGAAATAAGATTACAAATTATTTTTTCCATTTTATCGGTGTCATATCTTAACGGAATATTTGCATATTCAGATTCAAACTTCAGATTTATTTTTTTTGATTCAGCTAATGATTCGAATGAGAAAAAAACACTTTTAAGAAACGTAATAATATTATGCAGCTCCGCTTTCAATTCCATACTGCCGGCTTCAAGCTTTGAAAGATCTAAAAGCTGATTGATAAGAGTTAGCAGCCTTCTGGCATTTCTGTTAGCCACTTGCAGTTTGCCTTTTTCTTTGGTTTCAATGTTTGATGATAGTACACTTTCAACCTGTCCAAGAATTAATGTAAGGGGAGTTCTAAATTCGTGTGAGATATTTGCAAAGAAGTGTGATTTAAGACTATCCAAATTTCGTAAAGTATCTGTTTCAACTTTTTCCAGCTTCAACTGATTTTTAAGTTTAATTCGATTTAATTCATATCTTCTTATAAGATAAAGAATTGATAGCAAAGCAAACGCATATAATAAATATGCCCACCACGTGCTCCACCAGGGTGGGGTAATGATTAACTTAAGAGCAATACCTGTTTCATTCCAAATTCCATCATTGTTGGAAGCTTTAACGCGAAGAACATATTCTCCAAAAGGTAAATGAGTAAAAGTAGCTGCGTGAACGGGACCAGAATAAATCCAGTCCTTATTAAAATTTTCGAGTTTGTACGCATAACGGTTTTTTTCAGGCGCTGAAAAATCAAGCGAAGCAAATTCAAACGTTATAACATCTTCGCCATAAGTAAGTACGAGTTCGGTAGTTTCAGAAATTGTTTTTTTCAAAATTGAATTGTTGCTCTTATTGGTGATGTACTGATCCCCAAGTTTTAAATTTGTCAAGACGATATTAGGAATGTGCGGGTTATCCTTTATTTCAATCGGGTAGAAATAATTTAATCCTTTAATTCCACCAAAAAACATCTCTCCATTTTTACTTAAATAGTATGCGCCTGTATTAAATTCATTGCTTTGCAAGCCATCATTAAAATCATAATTTCTAAATGTTTTTTCTTTTGGATTAAATTTTGATAATCCCTTGTTTGTGCTTATCCATAAATTACCTTTACCATCCGGTAAAATTCCATAAACAACATTATTTGGTAATCCGTCCTTTTCTGTAAAGTGTTCAAATGTTCCTTCATCAATATTAAATTGATTTAATCCACCGCCAGAAGTACCGATCCAAAGAATTTTATCAGGTTTAAAAGGATCAGGACAAATTGAATTGATATTATTATTATTAAGGCTGTTAGGTTTAGCAGGATCATTTTTATAAGTATAAAAAGTTTTTTTGTTTAGATCGAAAAGAAGCAAACCATCTCTTGTTCCAATCCAAAATGTTCCTTTACTATTCTGATAAATTACCGGTCGTACTCTTTGATTATAGAGCAGGGGAGTTTGATAACGGAAAGATTGAAAAATACCCTCATCTATATCGATAAGACGGCAGAAATAATTTTCTGTTGCAGCCCAGATGATTTTTTCATGATCTTCAAAAACAGCAAACACTTCCTTCTGCGGCAAACCAGTGGTATCGGATGAGTTAAACTTATATTGTCTTGCTTTTTCCGTTGCTGGATCATAACAATAAAGGCCTTCTGTAGTTGCAGTCCATATCTTTCCATTATAGGATTTTATCATAGAATAAGGTCCGGTGTTTCCAAAGTCGTCGGGTTTATTAGAATCAGTTTCATAACTTTTAGTTTCGCCTGTTCTGCGATTCCATCTAAATAAAACATCAGTACTTATCCAATATATATCATTACTTTCCTGTACAATAGATCGTACACTAAAACCTGTCACCCGAGACGAAGGATCAGCTTTTATAAAAAGAGTTGAAAATCTGTTAATCTTTGAATCATAAAAATTAATTCCCATACCTGCTGTGCCAACCCATAGAATTCCGGTTCGATCAATATGCAAACTTGAAATACTATTATAGCTTATTGTGTTTGGATTATAAAAATCATTTCTAAAATAGCTGTACGAATTAGATTTTGGATCAAATCTCATTAACTCGCCTGGCGTAGCAAGCCATAGTTTTTCAGTATCATCTCCAACAATCTGCATAATGCTTCCCCAGCCATATCTGAAAACATCATAATGATTTGGGAATAATTTATAGTTACCTGTTTGTCGATCAAATTTTACTAATCCGCTCAAAGTCCCAAGCCATAAATTTCCGTCACTGCTTTCGTAAATTGATAAGACAGCATTATCAAAATGGTTGGCTGGTGCTTTTGGATTTCTTGTCTGGATTTGATAATGAGTAAAAGTTTCATTTTTCATATTAAATTTATCCAGACCTGCTAAAGTACCCACCCAAAGAACATTTTTGGAATCAATAAATAATTTTGATACAATGTTATTACTTATACTACCTGGTATATCTGATTGAGAAATATATTGCTTATATGTTATATCAAAAGAATTATTTGTCTTTAAAGAAAGTTTGAATATTCCTTCACCTCTGGTAGCAATCCAGATATCTCCCTGTAAGTCTTCATCTATTGATTTAACCTCATCCATATTTACAATCTTAGAAATTTTTGAGCGATATCGAATATGGTAAAAAGTTTCAGTCTCTCTTTCAAAAAGATTTAATCCACCATTTAAAGTTCCAACCCAAATATACCCTCGACTGTCTTCTAAGAGTGAAGTAATAAAGTTGTCTGAAATCGTAGTGGTGTCAAACGGATCATTCTGATAAACTACAAAAGAATAACCATCGTATCTATTTAGACCATCCTTTGTACCAAACCACATAAATCCTTTTTTATCTTGTAATATGCAGGAGACAAAATTTTGTGAGAGTCCGTTATCACTGGAAAGATGTTTGAATTTTATATTTTCGTTTTGCGGATAAGCTTGAAATGTTACTACCAGAATTAATAATATTGCTGATAATAAATCACGATAAAAAGTAATTCTTTTTAGATCAATGGAAAGAATATTTGATTTTAATAACATCTATATTTTTCGCTTAATATTCTCATAAATTGATTTAATAATAGCAATTTGTTCAAAAAAATTTCTAAAATTCTAAATGCTAAATTTTGATAGTTATTAAAAAGTGAAGTCGGATTTTATACTCGTTAAATACAAGTGTAAAATACGTTAAAAAATCAATTTTCAAAATAATTGAAGCAGAACATAGCCAACTAAGTCATTTGGTTAAAATCAAATGTCCTAAAGATTCATAGTGGCTGATAGTTACATTTTTTCAGTTGATAAAATAATTACTGATAAATAAAATTAATTCCTTATTTATTCCTGATTTCAATTATTGTTGGTACCAATATTCATAATTATTGCTCATCCGATTTGACTAAACAGAGTTTTATATTCATTTGATTTCCTTTCAAAAACAAAATATTTGGATTTGTTCACCATTGCAACAAAAGTCCTATATTTTGCTTTAATAGTCCTAACACCCTTTTAAAGATAAAGATTATTTTTGCCCCGAAGTTAAACTATTTCATGATTTTTAGGAGAATTATGCTATGAGACTATTTCACAAAATTCTATTGGGTGTGATTTTGATTATGTTATTTGTCCATTTTGAGGCACACTCACAAACTATCCAATCAGAAATTAAAAATCTATCCAAAGGGGCTGATTTGATTGTTACCGGAAAGGTTGTCGATCAAAAATCATTGTGGAATTCTGACAAATCTAAAATCTACACAAATGTTACTATTCAGGTCGATGAGTTTTTAAAGGGTTCGAACAACCAGAATAGAATCGTCATTACTCACCTTGGTGGTGAAGTAGGAAATGTAGGTGAAACATACAGTCACGTACCAGTCTTTACAAATGATGAGGACGTTTTGGTGTTTGTTAAAAAATCTACTAAAGATGAGAGTCTCAGCGTTTTTGAAGGTGAGGAAGGAAAAATGACTTTATATCAAGATAAAAATACCAGCGAAAAAGTAACTTCAAAAAATATTAAAGCAAGTGAGATCAAAAAGGAAATTAAAAACTATGTTGAGAAACAATAATGACTGATTCAATAAATCAATTAATTTCAACGGTTTTTAATAACAATAAAATTGAGGATAATATGAAATATTTAAAAAATATTTATGTCATTACAGCTATTCTGCTTTCTATCACATTAAGTTCAAATGTAGCATTTGCTCAAGGTGGAAATAATAATGCTTTTCTCTTTAACGGAATAACTAGTCAGGTTTATGTAAATGACGGGATACCTGCAAACTCAGATGCAAACCAAAACGGATTTAAATATTTTAAAAGTAGTTCAACGAACAATAAAATTACAGTTCAAGCCTGGGTTTATCTTCTTGGTGATAATCCAGGTTTAAAAATGCCAATCGTTTACCGTGCTGTTGATGGCGGAACAACATTTTCAATATATGTAAAAGATAACAAGGGATATTTTACTGTTGGCAATAGCCCGGCAATTAGTACACAAGAATTTCCGGCATTTACTTGGATTCAAATAACAGGATCCTATGACGGAAGTACTATGAAAATTTATAATGGTGGAACGATGGTACAAAGTATGTCATATTCATTAGTTCCAGGTTATACCGGAGGTCAGGGATTGTTTATTGGTAAATCGTCTGAGGGAGCGTTCAAAGGTTTAATAGATGAGGTTAGAATTTTTAATATAGCGCTGGGCGATAACAATATTAATGGATCTGGTGGTAATGGTAATCCTTCAGAACCTTTTCCATCTTCCTTAAGTCAATATTCAACTGGTCAATGGTCATTCACGGCGATTAATAATGGGTTACTAAATGATCTTTCAACATATAAAAATCATTTGCGTGTAACTGATATAACCGAAATTTATCCGAGTAAAAATTTGCCTTTTATTATTGTTAACTCAACTGGGGATGAATCAGATTCATTAGCGGGAAACGGCAATGCTAAAACATATTTGGGTACAGTTACTTTAAGATCTGCAATGGAAGAAACTAATGTACTTCAAGGTAAGCAAAGGGTCTATTTTTATTTGCTTGGAAGCGGTCCTTTTACAATTTCACCTCAAACACCTTTACCACAAATTACCGAACCACTATTACTTGATGCTACCTCACAAAGAGGCTATTCTGGAACGCCATTGATTAACATAGATGGTACTAATACTGGTGGAGATGGATTATCCATTTCAGGTGGTGGAAGTTTAGTACAGGGATTTTCAATAATGAACTTTTCCAGTTCAGGAATTGCACTTGAGACTAATGGAAACAATACAATTCAAAAAAATATTATTTCAAATAACCAATTGGCAGGAGTATCAGTAAAATCCGGAATAAATAATTCAATCCTTAATAATTCAATTTATTCAAATGCTGGTCCTGGTATTGATTTATATACAACGTCGGGAATTAGTGGAATAACAGAAAATGATCCTTTAGATATTGATGAAGGAGGCAACAGACTTCAAAATTATCCGGTACTAGTAGATTTCTATTCAGGAAGCGGAGGGACAAGCATAAAAGGTTATCTTGAAAGTACGCCTAACCAAACATTTAAATTACAGTTTTACTCTAATTCACCCTCTAGTTTATTTGACCCAAGGGGTGGGGAAGTATTTCTTGGAGAAAAAACTTTTACAACTGATGCAAATGGAAGGATAGAGTTTCAAGCAGGTCTTTCAAATGCAGAAGTTGATATTATGAATGGTCATTCAGTTAGTGCCACAGCAACCGATGTAAATGGAAATACTTCTGAATTCTCAGCAGCAATTGTAACGGCAATAAATGATGGTGATAAATATTTATTAAATACAACTCTTGGCGGAATCCCACTTCATTGGAAGAATGGCCAAGCGAAATTTACAATTGCAAATTCAGTAACTCTTAAAGACCCTGTTTTTGTAAATGAAATTCAACAAGCATTTAATACATATAGCTCTTTAGATCAGATAAATTACTTAAAAAGATTATTACCCGCTGATTCAACAAATGAAAACTGGGGTGGTAATCCTGATGGTGTAAATAATGTTGTTTGGATGTCTCCGGCTCAATGGGCAGAGATTGAATTACCTGAAAATGTTCTTGCTTCAACAAGAGTAAGATATAATGTATTAACAGGTGAAAACATAGATATTGATATTGCATTCAATGATGTTCCTCGATCCAGCAGTCTAAACCAGAATTTTTTCTGGTCTGCCACCGGCAGTGGATCTGATGGTAAACTTGATGTGCAAAATGTTACGGCTCATGAAATCGGGCACTTTACTGGACTAAAAGATTTATATAATCCCGGAGATCCTGCTTATGTTTTAGGAATTGGTATGGGTGCACACAATGAAGATCAGACACTTTACGGCAGAATAAATATTAATGAACTGAAGAAGAGAACATTATATGATGATGGAAACTCGCCACGTGTAAAAGGTGATATTGCCGGTATCGAAGCCATCTATAATAAGGTAAATAATTCACTTACTGATATAGTCTTAGTTTTTGATGGTTCTGCAAATTTTTCATCAGAAAATGTTTACAATGGTTTTAATCCATCAAAGAACAGTGCATTAGAATTGGTGAATAAACTTAGAGACGGTGATAGAATTTCGATTGTTAACTCAAGCAGCACAGATTATTCACTTAGTAGTTATTCACGCGAAGGTGCAATTAATTTTCTTCAGGGGATGCAGCCGGGCGGCAATGGAAATTTAGCTCAAAGACTTACTCAGGCACAAGCTGAACTTGACATGAATGGAATAACCGAAAGACAAAAAATAATTGTATTGTTCAGTGCAGGTGAAGAATTCTCCTCTCCATCTCTACTTGATGCCGGTTATGTCCTTCCAACCTACCCGGTTAATACATTTGGATTTCAAGCGAGCTCATTTGGTCAGAATAAAATGGGATGGTTAGCTAACCAAACAGATGGGCAATACTATGAAATTAATAATTCTACGGAAATACCATATGTCGTAAATGTAATCTGGTATCGAATACTTGGAATGCAGGTAACTTATTTATCAGACCCGATTAGCAGTACAGACATACAAAATGCTTTAGTAAAAGGCCTTTACTGGCAAAATGGTCTTTACTGGCAGAATGGATTGTATTGGCAGAATGGTCTTTACTGGCAAAATGGATTGTATTGGCAAAATGGTCTTTACTGGCAAAACGGTTTGTACTGGCAGGGAGGTTCTCTGGAGGTTGGTTTATATTGGCAGGGAAGCGAATATGGGCTTAAGTTAGTTGCACCGGGTAATAATAAGGATGATTTAGGTAAATTAATTACCGAAACTAATTATAATGATCCAAACTTTTTTGTTTATCCCGGAACTCCGGTTACTCTATTTGATATAAACCTGATTGATGGTACTCTTGTTGGAACACCTTACAAGTTCTTCAGGGTAAACAATCCAATTGTTGGAGGATGGTCCGGATATGTTGAAGAAATTGTTGCCCCGGATTCTGTTGAACCTGTTTATATTTATATGGCTCAGGAATCTGACAGAGTTCTTGAGGTGGATTCTGATAAAGAAAGGTATTTACTTGGCGAACCGGTTACACTTTATGCAAAATTGTATGAAGGCGGTGAAGGCTCAGCATTTACTGGTGGTCACGTTTCTAGCACAGGTAATCCTATTGATAGTGCACTGATAGTAGCAAGGATAACAATTCCCAATGAACCTGATACAACTCTATATCCTGTTACAGCTTTTGATGATCTTGGAGGAGGTTTATATAAACTAGAATATACCCCATCCGATCTTGGCAGTTTTAATATTTCAGTTATTGCTACCGATGTTGTTGATCCGAACAATCCTATTATCAACAATAAGTTTTTCATACAGGCAAAACATTCATTTTTTGTTGGTGAGAATTTAAAACCTGTAGCAAGTTCAGGATACAAGATGATTCAGGATGCTTTGTTGGAAATACAAAAACTCTTGCAATCGCCAATTGTAAATAACCTTAGTAATAAAGAAAAAGGAAAAGTTAATAGTGCAATTAGAGCTGTAAATAACGCACTTAGCAGTCGTAACTTCCTTAAAGTAAATGGTGTAGTTGATTACAATAGATTATCAAATTACGGTCTGCACTTTTATGATGACCTAACAGTTGCTATCAATTATTTGAATGAACTCTTAACAAATCCAGCCGCTACATCTACTGTATTTAATGCTTTTGAGCTTTTATACGAAGGTTCAAAAATATTTGCTGAATATGCAATTGAGGATGCAGAAGACGGATGTATTGTTTCTAATTGTGATCAGATTTTGGGAAATGCAACTTCAGAATTAGGTAAAGCCTTGCGTGAGCGTGGAAAAGAAAACTATCAAAATGTTTTCAATCATCTAACAAATGCGTGGAAGTTTGCTCAGCAAGCGCTTGGTACTAATTTGAAAAAAGAGATAGGTGAAATAGAATATTCTATTCCATTACCAACTGAATTTGGATTGGATCAGAACTATCCTAATCCGTTTAATCCAAGTACAAGAATCGATTATCAGTTACCGGTAAGTAATCATGTAACTATTCATATTTATGATATACTTGGTAATCTTGTTGCAACATTAGTTGATCAGGAAATGGAAGCTGGATATCATAGCGTAAATTGGAATGCTGGTGCATTAGCAAGCGGCGTTTACTTATACAGATTTAATAGCGGTTCATTTATGTCAACTAAAAAATTAATTCTTATGAAGTAAATCTTTATACCCTTGGTCTTAATATTAAGATCAAGGGCTTTTTTTTATACTAAATATTATACAATTTATTTTCAATGTTATTTTTATATAATCGCTAAAACTTCAGGGCCTAATTTATGAGCAGGGTGAGTTTACTTTTTGTTATCTCATTTTTTTTATCCACAATAGAAATTTTATCTCAAGGAAATATTGCCTTTAATCATCTTACCGTTGATGATGGTCTATCGCAAAGTTCCGTTACTTGTATATTTCAGGATAATCAAGGATTTATGTGGTTTGGTACACAGGATGGTTTAAATAGATATGATGGTTATAAATTTAAAGTATTTAAGAATATCCCAAATGATAGTACCAGTTTAACTGACAATTTTATTTTTTCTATTATTGAAGATGAATCTGGTTCGCTATATATAGAAACCCAAAGTGGAAACACACATAAATACAATGCTTTGTCTGAATCTTTTACTGTTATCCCAAATAGTAACTTGGATCTTACAAAAGCCAAAGTCAGTACTGTTGGTGCATTTTTAAATGAACCATCCGGTTTAAAATGGGTTGGAGGGGCAAGTCGTGGAACGGGTCTAGAGAGGGTTGATACTAAAACAGGTAAGTCAACAAATTTCAGACACAATTCTGCGAATCCTTCAAGTCTGATAAATGACAAAGTTTATTCCATTTACAGAGATAGAAAAGGAAATCTTTGGGTAGGAACCTTTGATGGTCTTGATAAGTTTGATGAGAAGAATGGAAAATTTATTCACTATCGTTATGATCCAAACAATACAAACAGTTTACCTGATAATTGGGTTTGGCCAATTTTTGAAGACTCAAAAGGAAATTTATGGATTGGAACAGTAAGGGGTGGAGTTTCTAAGTTTGATCCAACAACAAACACATTTGTAAATTTTAATAATGATCCGGATGATCCAACGAGCATTAATGATAATTTTATATTTTCAATCTATGAAGATAGAAGCGGTGTAATTTGGTTTGGGACAAATACGGGCGGAGTAAATTACTTTCATCCGGCTTCACAAGTATTTGAACGATTTATTAATTCTCCCAATAATAAAAATAGTCTTAGTGACAATGCAGTGCTTGCGATGCATGCAGATAAAGAAGGTAATTATTGGATTGGAACTAGAGAAGGAGGATTAGATAAATTTGATTATAGTAAAAAAACATTTACTAATTATTCGCACAGTCCTACAAATTCAAATAGTCTAATTAATAATTCTGTTCTCGCTATTACAGAAGATAAATCAGGTATACTGTGGCTGGGTACCTTTAGCAGTGGAATGAATTCTTTCGATCCGAAAACAAATACATTTAAGGCATACGTTAACAATCCTACTGATCCAAACTCATTATCGGATAATCGTGTATATGATATTCTTGAAGACAGTGAAGGATTTATTTGGATAGGTACTTATGGCGGTGGTCTTAATAGGTTAAATAAAAGTTCAGGTAAGTTTACGGTATATAAACACGATGGAAACAATGCAACATCAATTAGTTCTAACAGTGTTTGGACAATTGCTGAAGACAATGAAAGTAAACTTTGGTTAGGAACATTTGGTGGTGGAGTAAATGTTTTTGATAGATCAAAACAAACATTTACCAACTTTAAAAATGATCCCAATGATCCTTCCAGTGTAGGTGATGATAATATCATACGTGTATTTAAAGATAGTAAAAACAATATGTGGTTTGGTACAACAAAAGGCTTATGCCGTTATTACCCTGATTCAAAAAAGTTTAAAACATATCGTGAGAAGGATGGATTGGCAAATGATTTTGTTTATGGAATAGTTGAAGATAATGATGGTTATCTGTGGTTAAGCACAAATAATGGACTTTCTAAGTTTGATCCGCAAAAAGAATCTTTTAAAAATTATTACGCTGAAGACGGATTGTTAGGAAATGAATTTAACCAGAATGCTTTTGCCAAAGATTTTAAATCCGGCAGATTACTTTTTGGCGGACCGAATGGACTTAGTATTTTCAATCCCGATGATTTGAAGGACAATGATTATCTTCCACCAATTGTGTTTACAAATTATCTGCGATACAATACTGATGATGAGGAAGGTAAACCGATTATTGAAAAAGGAATTTCTGAACGGGACAGCATTGTATTAACATATAAAGATAATATTGTTACCATAGACTTTGCTGCTTTAAGTTTCTATAACAATTTCGAAAATCAATATCGATACAAACTTGAAGGATTTAATGAAAACTGGATACAACTTGGAAACAATCATACAATAACTTTTACAAATCTTTCTCCCGGTGATTATAAACTTAGGGTTATCGGGTCTAATAATGATGGTGTTTGGAATGAGCAGGGAACTACATTATTTATTCAGGTTCAGCCGCCGTGGTGGAGAACCAATCTTGCTTATGGGATTTACTTTGTTACGTTCTTTGGATTTTTATTTGGTGTGAGACAAGTTGAAATTAATAGACGAGAACAGAAAGCTCAAATCAGGGAATCTGCATTACGAATTAAGGCTACCGAGGCAGAAAAACGTGCCTTGGAAATTGAGAATCAAAGAAAAACTAAAGAGCTTGAGGAAGCGCGACAATTACAGCTTTCAATGCTTCCAAAAGAATTGCCACAACTTCCGAATCTGGAAATAGCTGCTTTTATGCGAACTGCCACAGAAGTTGGCGGAGACTACTATGATTTTATGGTTGAAGAAAATGGAGCCTTAAATGTTGCCTTTGGTGATGCTACCGGACATGGGTTACAAGCGGGAACGATGGTAACATTAATGAAAGGATTCTTTACTGCCGACTCTTCAAAACTTGGTATCAAAGAATTTATGTCGCATTGCAGCAGGGTTATTAAAGATATTAAACTTGGCAGAATATTGATGTCATTCAGTTATTTAAAGATAGAAAAAAATAATCTGCAGATTACAAGTGCCGGAATGCCTCCAATATATTATCATCATAAAGACACTAATCAAGTTGAAGAAATTATAATTCAGGGAATGCCTTTGGGAGCAATGCGTAATGCATCTTATAATATTATGGAGAGAGAAATAAAAAGCGGCGATACAATTTTAATGCTTACTGATGGATTGCCTGAACAGATGAATGGTAGCGAAGAAATGTTTGATTACTCAAGGGTAAAAAATAGTTTTAATCAAATAGTAAAAAACTCTCCCAACACAATTATTGAAAAACTTGTTGAAGCGGGTGATAAATGGATGAGTGGCAGAGTTCAAGATGATGATATAACTTTTGTTGTTATACGCATTAAATAAATTTTGTATAAACACGTAAAATTATATTATATTCCAAATGTTCTAATCCACTTTAATTAACAATTATAAAAATACTAAGAAAGAATTTTCATGAAGGAAAATGTAAAACTAGAAATCAAACTGCCCAACATTCCTGATGTTGAACTTGTTGCTATCGAAAGTTTGCAAATTATGGGCAGGCACTTTGGTATTTCTGAAGATAAGATCGGTGAAGCAAAAATAATTGTAACCGAGGCAATTATAAATGCTCTTGAACATTCTGGAGATATTAAACCCTATGTTAATATTGAATGCGATATGGGAAAAGAAAAGTTGATTATCCTCGTAACTGATTATGGAACCGGTTTTGAACCTGAAAAAGTGGAGGATCCACAAATCGCAGATAAAATTCATAGTTCGCACAAACGCGGATGGGGACTTAAACTAATGAAATCTATGTCTGATGATCTGATTATTGAATCAGGACCAAACGGAACGCGTATTACAATTATTAAAAAATTAATATAATCGGAGATATTTAATGAGCACAGAATTTAATTTAATTTCAGAACTACACGATAAAACTCTTGTAATTAAAACTGAGGGATATATAAATAATATCGGCGGTGAAAAAATTGTTCAGGAGTTTGCAAAACACAACGGAGTTAATAAACTTATTCTAAATCTTGAAAACTCTAGAGTAGTTAACTCTATTGGTATTTCGCATTTGATAGAAGTTATTGAACAACTTAATCAGGGCAATGGTAAACTGGTTTTTACTAACCTTGATCCAACAATAGAAAAAACATTTTCTATAATGGGATTGTTTCAGTTTGCAGATAAAGCTGATACTGTTGAGTCTGCTTTGAATAACTAATCTGATAGTATATTCGTCTTGAAATGATTTTTAATGTGTCATTCCCGTGAAAACGGGAATCTAATACTTTAAAGTGAAGTGGATTCCCACTTACGTGGGAATGACACAACTATATTTCTAACTTTCGCTCAGTTATCACGGACCATTCCGTGACAAAATAATTGGTTGTTCAGAATAAGCTAATGTCCAGTCACGGTGCGACCGTGACTGCCAGTAAAAAAAATTCGTCTTACTTTTGCTTTAAGCATCAAGAGTAATTACCCATTCACAAAAAAAAGAAATATTTTGGAAAATAATAACCTTGTTGAAAAACTTGCTTTGCAGGTTGAATCATTCCAGGAAGGATTTGAAGTTCTCTCTAAGTCCTTCAGTTTAGTTGAAATGGTAAAAAACTTTCTCCATATCATTCGTGGAAATTTTATTATAACAGAAATCTATGCTTTTCATAAAATAATAAACATTCCTAATTGGAAAAATATCTCATTACAGAAAATTCCTGACGAATCATATTTATCTTACCTTCACGATTCTAATACTCCTTCAATAGAATATTTTGCGAATCAAAAAATTGAAGTTGTAATTCTGCTTCCGCTTGTTGATCAATCCTATTTGGGAATTCTGATAGGTCCAAAGCTGGATAAATCTCAGTTCACAGAACTTGATAAAATTACATTACAGATATTAATTCAAGTATTTGACAGCGCCCACAAAGCATTCATTAATCAGAAAAAAGAAAAGGCTTTGATATTTGGATTAAATGAAAAAGTGGTACAGCTAAATAATTTAATTGATACTGTAATCGAAGCTTCACGGTACGAGAAAAGAAGTGTGCTATTTGAATTATCGCTTGAAAGGATTACCTCTCTAACAAATGCTTCTTCCGCATTACTGGAAATAATTAAAGAAGACAATATTGAACAGATATATTCTTTCCCTCAAAATATAAATGCCAGCAAAATTCTTAATTCCGCATTTAAACTTGAATCCTCATTCAACTTTAACAATTTGTCTTATCATTTTACTCTTGCAGAAAAAGAAACACGGCACGGTGTTACAAACTTTAATGATTTAGATAAGCTGCTTTTGGATGCTATTGCACGTCAGGTACATGCATCAATTGAAAATCAATTTCTTAATAGTCAGGCTATTGAAAAGGAAAAGATGGAGCAGGAATTAAATGTTGCTGCTTCCATTCAACAAAGAATTCTTCCGGAAAAATTACCACAGATTGATGGGTTCGATCTTGCAGGAACAAACATTCCATCTAAAGAAGTTGGTGGAGATTATTACGAGTGCGTTGATTTAGGTAATGGAAAATTTGCATTAATTATTGCTGATGTTGCAGGCAAAGGAATCGGGGCTGCATTGCTGGTTAGCACTTTAGATGCTGCGCTTTATTCATATCTGGAATTTGATATCCCTCTTACAGAAATGGCTGACCGATTAAATAAATTAATTTATAAATCTTCTCCTGCTGATAAATACATAACATTTTTTATTGCTGTGTTGGATTCAAAAACTGGTGAGTTGGATATTGTTAATGCAGGACACAATCCTATTTTCTTATTGCGAAAAGATGGCACGATGGAAAAACTTGACGCCGGTGGTGTTGGACTTGGGATGTTTAATTTCGGAATTCCATTTGCGGGACAAAAATCAATTATGAATTCGGGTGATAAATTATTTTTATACACCGATGGCATTCCTGAAGCAATGAATGAAAAGGAAGAGGAATACTCAGATGAGAAAATGATTGATTTCTTCAAACAGCATACTAATAAATCTTCTGATGAATTTATAAGCGCCATAGTTAGAGATGTTAAAGATCATGTCGGTTCAGCCCTTCAAAGCGATGATATCACAGCGCTTATACTTAAGAGAAATTAATTTACAATAAGTAGTATTATCAGCTTCAAAAAATCGTTTAGTTACGATGTGACATTTGTTGTAATAAAAGTAAAATAAGAAATAATAAGTTGTTTAATAAAAGAAGGAATTGTTTATGAAAATAATGGTTGTAGATGATGAACAGGATATTAAGATCCTGTTTGAACAAAAATTCAGAAAAGAAATTAAGTCAGGGCAGATTGCATTTCTCTTTGCTTTTTCGGGAGAAGAGGCTCGTGATTATTTAAAATCAAACGGAACAGAAAACGTTAACAAGATATTATCAGACATAAACATGCCCGGCATGAACGGGTTAGAATTACTTAAATGGATTAAAGAAAATTATCCTGAACTGAAGGTGTCAATGATTACCGCATATGGTGATAAGAATAATTATGATCAAGCAATAGAATATGGTTGTGACGACTACATGATCAAACCTATCGATTTTGATCAATTAAAAGAAAAGGTTTTTAAGTAATCTTTATTAAGCGAGAAAATTATAAATTAAAATAATTGTGGATCTGGAATGAAAACAATGAAAACGGAAACTATTACTCCTAAAAAAGAAACTGAATCATTAAAAAAACAGCTTGCTCAGAAAGAAGCTGAACTTGCAATTATTAATAGTGTTGGCGAGGCAATGTCTAAAGCATTGGATATTAATACTGTTACAAAGATAGTTGGAGATAAAGTACGTGAAATCTTTAAAACTGAGGTTACAGAGATCCTATTGTTAGATCATGAAAAAATGATAATTGAAATTCCTTATTCATATTATAACGGATATCAGACCTTTGATGCGTTTCCATTAGGTGAGGGACTAACCTCAAAAGTTATTAACTCCAGAAAACCACTCCTGTTGCATACTCTTAAAGATCAAATGAAAAACGGTGCGATTATTCAGACAGATGAAGACAAGACTGAGTCCTATATGGGTGTGCCAATTTTGTTCAATGACAAAGTGCTCGGAGTTGTGAGCGTACAGAGTTACGAGAAAAATGTTTACGATGTTAATAATGTAAGACTACTATCAACTCTCTCTACAAATATGGGTGTGGCTCTTCAAAATGCCAAACTGTTTGATGAAACAAAAAAATTACTAAATGAAACTGAGCAGCGCACAGCAGAACTGTCAGTTATTAACAGCGTGCAGGAAGGACTTGCAAGTGAACTTGAAATAAATGGGATATATGAATTAGTAGGAGAAAAAATAAGAGAAATATTTAATGCTCAAGTAATAGATATTGTCACCTATGATAAAATAAATAACCAGATATCAGATTGCTATGCTTATGAAAAAGGTGATAGAACTTTGCTTGGACCAAGAGCCCTTCAGGGATTCAGAAAGTATGTAATCGAAACAATGAAACCATTAATGCTTAATAAAGATGTTGATAAAGAAATGATAAAGTATGGCAACGTTGTTGCAATTGGTGGAATAACAAAATCTAATATTTTTGTTCCAATGATAGTTGGTGATGACGTTACTGGAGTAATAAGCTTACAAAATCTTGATAAAGAAAATGCGTTTAATGATTCTGATGTCCGGTTACTCACTACCTTAGCAAATAGCATGAGCATTGCTCTGGAAAATGCAAGACTATTTGATGAAACAAATAAACTTTTGGAAAAAACCAAACAGCAGGCTATTGAATTAGGTATAATCAATAGTGTCGGCGAAGGCTTAGCTAAACAATTGGCCTTTCAATCAATTGTTGATTTGGTGGGAGATAAAATAAGGGAAGTTTTTAATGCAGAAGTAGTTTCAATTTCAACTTATGATGCGAGTAACGAAAATATTCATCATAGGTACGTGGTTGAAAAGGATGAAAGATTTTATTTCGATGAGCCATTAAATATTGATCCCGATAGAAAAGAA
>JBBQSH010000011.1:0-39406 GCA_038214015.1 Ignavibacteriales bacterium
AGTATAAGATTTTATTTTTTCTTCCTTGGAATTTTTATCTATCCTAAAAATAAAATCTCTTCCAATTGTGGTTGCACTTAAAAATAAAAAACTATTTAGTGTTGATATTATAGTTGCAAACATCGCTGCATAGAATATACCTTTCACTCCAGGACCTAAAACTTTTTCTGCAAACAACGGATAAGCCATCATTGGTTGTGATAAATCAGGTAGAACTGCTTTTGCATACAAACCTGTTGCGGTGGTAAGAAAATCAAACAAAGCAAAAAATATTATAGAAATTAAAATCCCTTTTTTTGCAATGTTGCCGGATTTTGCGGCATACGATCGTTGATGAAAGCCAGGATCAGCAAATGTCCAGAGTGCAATTAAGAACCAAACTATTATAAATGCTGGAGAAGTACCGCCAGTAATTGATAAGTGAGTTTGTGGTAAATTAGATTTTAGAAATTCAAATCCACCAAAAGAAAGTATGCTGATGATTAAAATGATTATAAATCCCGCAAACATTACAAAGAATTGGAAAGCATCAGCATAAATGTTTGAGCGGAATCCGCCTTTTATTAAATAAGAACCAGAGAGAATTAAACTTATAACTAGTGAGGTTAAAATACTTGTATCAAAAACCAAAGAGATAAGATTTGCTGTCATCAATAAATATGGAGCTGGTGAAACTAAAATAAATACAACTATTGCTGCCGCTAAACCAACTTGTTTACCGTAAACTTCTCCAAGCTTATCCGGAATTGTAAAAAGAGACGCTTCACGAATTTTTTTTGCAAAGAACAATGCAAACAAAAATGCAAAAAAGTAATAAGGAAATCCTTGAGTAAACCAGCTAACCAAACCATATCTGTAAGTAAACTCCCCTACTCCAATTATTCCACCGTACCAGGTTGAAACGCTAACGAGAACAAATAGAAACAATCCCATTTTTCTGTTGGATAATAAATAATCTTCAGAATCATTTTTAGTTTTTCTGGATGTAACAAATCCAATTGTTAAGAGGACTGAAAAGAAAAGTAAGATTACAATTATATCTAAACTGCTAAAAGAGATCATATTTTTTCATAAAGTTAAAATCACGAATTACAAACACAATTCCGCTTCTAACTTTTAGAATTACTTGCGTTAAAGTTGAAACGTTTGATGTACTTTCCCGCACTCCAAATGGTAAAGTTGTGTTATTGAGTTTATACTTTAATCCTATTGAGGAAATTCTGGTTTTATCATCAAAAGCATATATGGATATTGTTTCTCCAACTTTAGATTTAAATTCTGTTGTTTTGTTTATTGAGGTTAAAAAAGAACTTTCTGTTGATAAGTAAATTTTAATTTTGCCAAAGAATTTGATTACAATTCCGAGATTACAAATTGTATGGTCCAACCTATCGCCAGTAACTCCAAGTAAAATAACTTCATCAAACTTTTTCTTAATGGCAAACTTTAAACATTTTTCAACATCAGTATCATTCTGCCTTTTCATTTGAATAATTGTGGATTTGAATTGAAAATATTTTAATACATTTTGATCTGCGCTATCAAAATCACCTATTATAAAATCTGGAATGATTCCAAGTTTCCTTGCTGAGTTTGCTCCTCCATCGGCACAAATAATTGTGTTAAATCCTTTTGAATAAAAATATTCTACAACTTTTTTTGTTGGTGATTTTCCGTTTGCTATGATTATACATTTTTTCATTTCTATAATCCTAATTGAACTCCTGCAATAAAATTTCTTTCTGCTGCAGGAAAAAACTCTTTACCAATTGCATAAGCCGAATATAAGTTATTAAAAACATTATTCACTTGTAAAAATACTTTTGAATTTGTTAGTCCATTAAAAAGATTGAACTCATAACTTCCAAAAATATCTAAAACAAAATAAGATTCATTCACATTATCAGAATAATCAACAAACGCTGGATATGATAAAAGATATTGGTTAAGATTTTCATCAAAGTTATCAGAATAAAACTTACCAACATATTTGGCATTAAGTTTAAGAAATAATGATTTTAAATTATACTGTACTCCAATATTGGAAAGAAATTCCGGAAACCCGCTAATGCTGTTGTCTGAAATATCAATTGATTCTGTATCACTAATAAAATACTTGCCTGTAGTGATTTTATTTTTACTGTAACTTGCATTACCAAATATTTCTAATCCATTAAATAGCTTAAACACCGCACTAACTTCAGCACCGATGTGTGTGGTTTGATCAACATTGCCTGTAATTGGCTGTCCAAAGCGATCCACTTTCCCATTCTTAACGATTTCATTTTCAAAAAGCATATAATAAAGATTAAGATTTAATACCAAAAAGTCATTTGCGAATGATGTTCCAAGTTCAAAATCGTTCATTGTTTCCGGCTTAACTAAAGGTGAATTAAAATTATAAGTACCATTTAGATTTAATTCAAATTGAGGAATCTCACCTGCGCTCGATTCAGCCGCATCGTAATAATTTTTTAATCTTGGTTCTCTTGTTACTCTTGCCAACGAGATAAAAAGATTTTGATATTCATTAAACTTATAATTTATACCAAATCTTGGATTAAGAAATAAACCATCAACCGAAAAATCATTTCCTACATATTTTTCGTTGTATAATCTATACTGATGATAAGCCAACTGAAGTTCACCAAGCAGATTTATTTTGTTTGTAAGGTTATATGATTCATGAACAAAACCACCAATAATATCTTTTGCTCCGTTATAAAAATAATATTGAAAATCCTTTGTAACGCCAGCCGGAAGATTTTCTGCATAATTAATATTTCCCCAGTGATCAGATCGATGAATTCTAAATTCACCACCCAGAATTAATTGTCCATTTTCATGCTCATAACTAAATTTTGGAATCCAGCCAATTTGTTTATTTTCAACCTGTGCTCTAATTAAAGCATTTGTGGGAATCATTGTGGAATCAAATCCATTTAACACTAATCTAAAATAATCATCATAATAAACAGACCAGCTTCCATCATAATCAAAAAAACCTGAACCAAGAACTAAAAACAGTGCTGAGTTTAATTTCATTTTATCATTTAGTTGATACTCATTTAGCAATTCAAAATGTGGTTGAGAAAAATTTTCTATCTCATCCGATCTTCTGGCTAATGTATATGTGTAGCCTCTTTCATCCGCCTCCCAATATGAATAATTGTCTTTTCTTAGTTCCTTATCTTTTACAGCAAACTTTGCTATACCAGTGTAAGCAAGTCCATCTGATATTGGTCCGCCATACAAATTAAGTTGACTAGTAAGTTTATCATCATATCTGACAATGGAAAGATGATACGAATTAAGTTTGGCCCAGGATGAATTTCGATAACCTGAACTTAAAATTTGAGAAAGTTTTGTGTAGATGGAGTAGTTATTATTTAGTAATCCACTTGAAAAAGATGCGCTGTATTTTCTTGTATTATAACTACCATATGAAGCCGATAAATCAAACTTTGGTTTTTCTGAAAATGGAGATGTAATAATATTAATTGAACCACCAATTGCTGGATAGCCAACAACTCCGGAACCAGAACCACGCTGAACTTGAATGAGCTCTGTACTTGCAAGCAGATCAGGAAAATCCAACCAATAAACGTTATGATCTTCAGGATCATTTTGCGGGATACCATTTATTGAGACAGAAATTCTTCGCTGATCAAACCCACGAATACTTAAATAGTTATAACCAATTCCATTTCCATTTTCCGAATAGAAAGTTGTCGAAGGTAATTGTGATAAATAATTTGGAATGTCCTGAACAATGTAGTCTTTTTGAATTTCTTCTTTTGATATTTTATCAAATGAAATTGGAGTAAATCCTTTTTTGCCAACTGATGCTTCAATTAAAATTGTTTGCGATGGTAAATATATTTTCTGAAGTTCAACAGTAAATAAATCAGAATTTATTTCTGATATCTTACTAATTAAAGTTTTATACCCAACAAAACTAACTACCAGTGTATCAGAATCATTAAAATTGCCAGTGAGTGAAAATCTTCCGAGTTCATCAGTTGTGGTTCCGATATTGGTTCCTTTTATCAATATGTTGGTGAATTGTAAAACAGATTTCGTTTCGGAATCTTTTACAATTCCGCTTAAGGTTTTTAACTGTGGAAGAATTTGAAAAGTTATTAACAAAAAAAGAATGATTGTTTTTTTCATCATATTACTCCTAAAAAAATAGCCGTTGGAGAAACGGCTATCGAAAAAAAATCATTCTTAGCCCGTTTTCCTACGCTGGAATTACCCAGATCAGGTTTTAGGGTATTATCTCAGATATCCCACGGGTAAGCGGGATAACACCCCTAACGGCTCGTTAGTAAATTATTAAATTTAGTTTAGTCTTATTTTTTGTCCTGCTTTAATATTATTGTTAGTTATATTATTAAGCGATTTTAATTTTGCAACTGTTGTATTGTTTTTAGATGCAATGGAATAAAGCGAGTCGCCACTCTTAACAGTATAATCCTTTGTCCCGGATTTGACATTCTTAGTAATTTTGGTTGTCTCGTTTGGGATATCATTTACATTTGCATCTGAGTAAATTTTTAAAGTGCTGCCAGCTAAAATTTTATTACCAGAAATGTTATTCCAATTTCTAATATCTGAAACTTTTACACCATATTTTTCAGCAATGCCGCCTATTGAATCACCAGGTTTAATTTTGTAGTAATTAATATTAGATGAATTCTTAGTTGTGTTATCACCATAGGATGAGCTTGTAGTGCTATTGTAAATTTTTAATGTTTTTCCAGCAGCAATATTGTCACCAGAAATATTATTCCATTTTTTTACTTGCTGAACGGTTACACCAAACTTTTCAGAGATCTCACTTAAATTATCGCCTCTTTTAACTTTGTATTTATAAATATTGTTTTTTGTAGTACCAGAATTCTTTGTTTCATTAATAGCTATATTATTAGAAGTTCCTTCTGGATAGATACGCAAATTTCTACCTGCCATTATTTTATTACCGGAAATATTATTCCAATCTCTAAGTTGATTAACACCCACACCATACTTTGCAGCAATCAAACCAAGTGTTTCACCTCTTCTAATTTTGTGATAAACAATACCTGAGTTTTTTGTTGTTTTTGTATTCTTTGTAGTAACCACATTGTTAGTTGTTTCAATTTCAGTTGTCTTATCTAGTGAAGCATAATAATCTTTCATCTCATCAGGAACATAAATTTTAAGTTCCTGTCCAACTATTATTGTTGTAGTATATGGAATATTGTTCCAATTTCTAATATCACTAACTCTTGAATTAAAAAGATCAGCTATGCCTAATAAACTATCATCATTCTTAACACGATAGGAAACCGCAACCGTTCCTTCTGGAGTTACAGATGTTGTTGATTCTTCAATTATGTTTTCAGTTTCATTACTAGCTACGTTTTCTTCTATAATCTCCTCGATTATTTCATTCGAAGTTTCGGTTTGCTGCTCTGAAACTAGAGTACTTTCACTATTAAGATTTGCATAAGGTGATACATAACCATCACTGCCGTTCGAATCATTTTGATCTTGTGCGATTTGCGTATCAGTATTATCAGAGAAATCATTAGTGCTAGGATTTGTGAGTCCCGGAATTTTTAATTGTACGCCTGCGTAAAGCTTTGATTTGGTTGAGATATTATTAGCATCAGCTAATTCATTTTTTGATATTCCATATCTATTAGCAATTTTAGTTACTGTCTCACCTTTTTTAACAGTGTGTACTAAAAAAGTTCTTTTTGCTGATTCAGGAATATTTTTCAGATTTGAAGCAAATATTTCCATCGAACCTTTTGGAATCTTAAGCGGATATCCACCCGAAAAGTTTGATGGAGTTGAAAGCTGGGTCAACTCAGGATTCATATCCTGAAGAGTAGCTAAATCAGTAATAGCACAGGTAGAAAGGAAATTCAAATCTATTGCACCATCAACTGTGTACGTATCATACTGATAAGGTTTTTGAAAATTGATATTTGTAAATCCATATTTCTCTGGATCCATAGCGATGATGCTTACAGCAATATAGATGGGTACATAATTTCTGGTTTCTTTTGGCAAATGAGGTCTAACTGACCAGTAAGAATTATTTTTGGCTTTTCTCATTGCTCGCGTTACTCTTCCTTCGCCACAATTATATGCAGCCAAGGCAAGATACCAATCACCTAAATTATTATGAAGATCTTTTAAATGTCTTGCGGCAGCATATGTTGATTTAACTGGGTCTCTTCTTTCATCATAGTAAAAACTAGTTTCCAGTCCATACAACTTACCCGTACCTTTGATGAATTGCCATAATCCAACAGCACTAGCCCAAGATCTTGCAGTAGGATTTAAACCACTTTCCATCATACTTAAATAAACAAGTTGCTTAGGTGCACCAACTTCTTCAAAAACTTCAGTCATCATTGGAAAATATTTACCTGATCTTTCAAGCCATCTTCTCATAACAGGGCCGCCCTTACTGCCAGTAAAGTATGTTATCCACTGCTGAACATGGGAATTTAGCTCTAATGGAATAACTGCAGGAATTATAATTCTCTTAGTTTCATCAAGTTCTGTAGTAGCAACTTCAATTTCAGGAACAGAATCTTTCATCCATTCTTCAAAAGCGGCAAAAGACATTCCTTCTGGAAGTTCATCTAATCCATCAACAAAGTTTTTATAGTCTTCAATAATTGAGTTTTCAAGTTCAAGATAGGCTGCGTTTTCATCTATACCGGGGTAATAACTTAAGTTATTTATAATTCGTAATGAGGCTTCATAATTTTCAACAGTTTCTTTAGTACTATTTATCTCCTGCTTTCGTAAAGCTAAAACATAATACTGTCTTGCCTCTTCAAGCATCTCGGATACTATTCCAACTCTATTAGTACTTTGTATTACTTCAGTTTGATTTTGATGTGTTATCTCGGGAGAGTTTGCACAGGATGAGACAAGTAAGGAAACAAAAACAACTATAGGTATCAGAATAATTTTCTTCATTAGGACTCCTGTAATAAATTTTAGCTTATGCAATATAAATGTTCATTATGTTTTAATCAAGTAAAAGTTCAAATCAATTAGTCTAAGACTAAATATTATAATCACTTAAATTTTTACAAAGGTATATTGCTGTGTTTTTTTCTGGGGTTCAAATCTACCTTATCTTTTAACAATTCAAATGCATTAATCAATACTTTTTTTGTACTCTTTGGTTCAATAACATCATCTAAAAATCCGCGTTCCGCTGCTATGTAAGGATTAGCGAATTTTTGTATGTATTCATTAAGTTTACGTTCAAGCTCAAGCTCAGGGTTTTGGGATGATTCAATTTCCTTCTTAAAGATAATTTCAACAGCACCTTTTGGTCCCATAACAGCTATTTCAGCAGATGGCCATGCATAATTAAAATCACCGCGAATGTGCTTTGAGTTCATTACATCATAAGCACCGCCATAAGCTTTTCTTGTAATCACAGTAACCTTCGGTACTGTAGCCTCGCTGAATGCAAATAATAATTTTGCCCCATGTCTTATTATCCCATTCCATTCCTGTTCTGTGCCAGGTAAAAATCCTGGAACATCTACCAAAACAAGCAACGGAATGTTAAAAGCATCACAGAATCTAATAAACCTTGCACTTTTTACCGAAGCATTGATGTCTAAAACTCCCGCCAAAACTTGCGGCTGATTTGCGACAATTCCGACGCTCATTCCACCAAGTCTGGCAAATCCACAAATAATATTTTCAGCATAATATTTATGAACCTCAAAAAAGTCTTCATTATCAACTAAGTTTAGAATTAGCTCCTTCATATCATATGGCTTGTTTGGATTATCAGGAATGATTGAACAAAGTCTTTCATTATCTTTTAAGGATTCAAAATCAAATTCTCTTAACGCTGGTTTCTCTTTAAAGTTTGATGGAATATAACTCAACAATTTCTTAACGTTTAATAAAGTTTCAATTTCATTATCAAAAGCAAAATGTGCTACACCGCTTTTTTGGGAATGTGTATCTGCACCGCCAAGATCTTCAAAACTAACATCTTCGTGTGTCACAGTTTTTACAACATTTGGTCCCGTCACAAACATATGACTTGTTTTACGAGTCATAAAAACAAAATCAGTTATTGCTGGTGAGTAAACTGCCCCACCTGCGCAAGGACCAAGTATTACAGATATTTGTGGAACGACTCCCGAAGCAAGAGTATTTAACAAAAAAATATCGGCATAACCACCAAGACTATTTACACCTTCTTGAATTCTCGCACCACCGGAATCATTTAATCCTATTATTGGAATTCCGGCTTTCATCGCAAGCTTCATAATCTTTACAATTTTTTCAGCATGCGTTTCAGAAAGTGAGCCCCCAAACACGGTAAAATCCTGTGAGAATAATGCAACAGGTTTACCCTCAATTTTTGCAAATCCCGTTACAACTCCATCACCAGGATAATTTTGTTTATCCAAACCAAAATCTGTAGCGCGATGTTTTACAAACATGCCAATTTCATCAAAACTTCCTTCATCAACCAATAACTCTATTCGTTCACGTGCGGTTAATTTTCCTTTGTCATGTTGATTTTTAATCTTTTGCTCACCGCCGCCAAGTTTTGCCGTTTCTTTTTTTAGCGATAGTTCATCCAATTTATTTTTCATGTAATTCCTGTTGGATTATTTGTTTAAAAACGGATTAAGTTTTTTTTCACGACCGATTGTAGTTGATTCACCGTGTCCTGGATAAATTATTGTTTCATCCGGAAGAGATAAAAGCTTTTCATTTATACTTTTAAGAAGCATATCGTAATTTCCACCCCAAAGGTCGGTTCTACCAATGCTGTCAAAGAATAAAACATCACCACTTATGCAAGATTTAATTTCAGGGATTAAAATACAAAATTCACCTGGTGTGTGTCCGGGTGTAAATAAAAATGAAAGTTCTGATTTACCTAAATAAAGTTTTTTGTTTTCTGTTAGATATTCATCAGGCAGGATTGATATTGAAAAATCCATTCCTGCAAAACTGGCTTGCATTTTTGCATTTTGTAAAAGCGGAATATCGAGCTCAGGTGCATAGTAAGTGGGATTAAATTTGTTCTTCACAAATTCACATCCTAAAATATGATCGATATGACAATGTGTGTTAAGGAGGTATTTTACTTTAAGATTATTTTCAGTGATAAAATTTTCTAATTCCTGTTCTTCTGATGAATCACTGCAACCGGGGTCAACTATAGCACTTTCTTTTGATTCATCATCCCAGAGTATAAATGTATTTTCTGAAAATAGGTTGAAAGTAAATTTTTGTATTTGTATCAATATTAACTCTTAAAATTATTTTTAATTCTGCCAAATAGTTTTTTATTATAAGATGAATAATTGTCTTTCAACTCCTCTAATGAATCTCCCCCAAATTTCTGTAAAAAGTATTTTGCAATAGACCAGGCAAGCATTGATTCTGCAATTACTGCACAAGCAGGAACAGCAACAAAATCACTCCGCTCACGTCTTGCATCAACCTTTTTCATTGTCGATAAATTTACACTTTCTATTGGAGACATCAAGGTAGCAATCGGTTTCATGGCAGCACGAACAATTATTGGTAATCCGGTTGAAACTCCGCCTTCAATTCCACCAGTACGATTAGTTTTTCTTCCTATAAAATTCTTTTTCATGGTAATTTCATCGTGGGATGTAGAACCTAATTTTTCTGCTAATAAAAATCCTTCCCCAATTTCAACTGCTTTAACTGCATTGATTGACATTATTGAGTGAGCAATCTCAGCATCAAGTTTCGTATCATAATTCATAAAGCTGCCAAGCCCAACCGTTACTCCTGTTGCAAAAGTTAAAAATGTTCCGCCAAGTGTATCCCCATTTTTCTTTGCTGATTTAATTTTGCGAATAATTTTTTCTTCTTGTTCAGATTCTAATACACGAACTGAATTTTTATCAGCTTTATCAGAAATAGATTGTGCAGAAAAGTTTGAGGAAACTGAATTATTGAAAAGTTTTTCAGCAAAATTATTATCGGGATAAATTCCACCGATACTTTCAACAAAACTTCCAATTGATATTCCAAATTCTTCAAGTAATTTTCTTGCAACTGTTCCGGCAGCAACACGAGCAGCAGTTTCTCTTGCTGAAGATCGCTCAATTGAATTTCTTATATCATCAAAATTATATTTTGAAACACCAACTAAATCGGCGTGACCGGGACGAGGAATTGAAACTTTTTGAATTTTTTCATTTATTGGATCAACAGACATCAGAGTTTGCCAATTATCCCAATCAGCATTTCTGATCAACATTGAAATTGGAGAGCCGAGAGTTTTTCCAAACCGAACTCCGGATAAAATTTCAGCCTTGTCAGTTTCAATCTTCATCCGCAATCCACGCCCGTAACCAAACTGCCTGCGCTTTAACTGCTGATTAATATAGCTTTCTGAAATCTTTAAGTTGGATGGAAATCCATCCACAATAGTTGTTAATACTTTACCGTGTGATTCACCTGAAGTAAGAAATCTTATCATTAACTCTCCGATGCTTTCAGCAAATATAAAAAAAAAGAGGCTGTCTCCGAAGTAATTTGTCAACCTGAACTTGTTTCAGGTTCTCAATATATAAAAATCACACTATTGAGATTCCGAAACAAGTTCGGAATGACTGCACGAAGACAGCCTCTAATTAAATAATTATTAGCTACTCAGGAATTTCTAAGCCAACAAATCTTGAATTGCCATCCTTATCCTGCACCTTTAACAATACTGCCTTCCCCTTTTTACCATCAACTATTTTTTCGAATGTAGCTACATCATTGATCTTTTTCTTATCGGCTTCAACTATTACCAAACCACTTCCTAAACGTTGATCCTCAGCCTTACTAAAACTTTCAACCTTAGATATAAGAATTCCTGTACTAACATTTAAGCTTTCTTTATCCTTTTCACTTAAATTTTTTACTGTCATTCCTATACTTTCAAAACTTATTGTGTTTGATTTAGAATCTTTTTTAGCACTGTCCTCATCTTTCATTTTAACCGGAGTGGTTTTAGCATCTTCATCACGAGCTTTAAGGGTTATTTTTCTATCAATCTCTTTACCATCTCTGAATATTTTTAATGCGATTGTGGTTCCTACAGATTTTGAGGCCACATAACTTTGCAGTTCATTTGGCTGATTGACCTCCCTACCATCAATAGTAAGTATAATATCTCCAGATTTTAAATCTGTTTCTGAGGCTGCACCACCTTCAACGAGACCCTGAATAATTATTCCGCGTGGTTTATCCAATCCAACAGACTTTGCTAGAGCATCATTTACTTCACCAATATTAACGCCAATGTAACCACGATTAACTTTTCCGTAAGCCATGATTTCTTTTGCGACGGTTTTAGCAAGATTAATAGGAATGGCAAAACCATATCCGATATAAGTTCCCGTACCTTGGGTAGCAATAGCAGAATTTATTCCAACAACCGCACCTGAAAGATCAACCATTGCACCACCGCTATTGCCGGGATTTATTACGGCATCAGTCTGAATAAAATTTTCAACTCCGTAACTATCACGAATCAAACCAAGCTGCCCTCTTCCTATTGCACTAACAATACCAGCTGTAACTGTTGATGAAAGTGATAGCGGATTTCCGATTGCCATCACCCACTGTCCAACTTTTAAATTATCAGAGTCACCAAGATAAGCCGCAGTAAGATTTTCAGCATCGATTTTTATAACTGCAAGATCTGTTAACGGATCGGTGCCTACAACTTTAGCTGTAAACGTCCTTCTGTCAGATAATCCAACAGTTACCTTTGAAGCCTTTTCAACAACGTGATTATTTGTGAGAATATAACCATCATCTGAAATTATAATGCCGCTGCCTGAGCCTTGCTGTTCTTTAGGAAGTTTGTCATCGAAAGGGAAAAAGAAAAAATCCTTATGTGGATTGTCTCTTTCAGCAACAACACTTATTTGTACTATTGTTGGTGTTACTTTTTCAGCCACTTCTATAAATGCTTTTGAGAATGATGTAGCATCAGCATCTAAATTAACAGGTGGATTTGCTGCACCAAGATTTATATCTGCCCATCCCGGTCTAACCAATCCAAAACCTGAAACAAGTAAGGCCCCAAAAAGAACACCAACTGCAACCAGTGCAACCGCTCCCAAAATTCCTTTAACTTTCATTTTTATACTCCGATAGTTTTTTGTTTATAATTAGATTCACTTTTCATTCATTGGTATCGCTTACTTCGATAATTCCTCTACTTAAATATTTGAAATGATTGTATCCCTTTGAAATCACTCACGTGAAATTTTAGATAACGTTCCAATAATAAATTAAACTTGTCCATCAAATCAACACTAAATTTTTCTGCTAATCTATTGGTTTTTAGACAAAAGATCAGTTCATAAAGTTCCGCTGAAACATTTTCTAATCCTGAATGTGATACAAAACAATCTGAACAGACAAATCCTGTATTGAAATCAAATCCAAGCGTATTATTTGCGACAACATCTTTACTACAGATAGCACATTTATCAATAGATAACTCAAAACCAAGTTCTGATAAAAAGAAAAGTAAAAATCTTCCGTATAAAAATGCAGAAGCCTCTTTCTTGTCATTAATCATATTTAAGATTTTTATTAATCCTTTAAACAATTTGACATTTGCTTCGTTTTCAACAGTTAAGTTTTTAACAAGTTCTATAATTGCAAAACTATATTTTGTAGCATCAAGATCTTCTTTAATATTTACAAAGTGTGAGATGAGATTAGCATCAGAAAGTATCTGTACATCTCTTGTGTTTTTCTTATAAAAGATAACCTGAAGATGATTAAGCGGATCAATTATTTTTCCGCTTTTAGATTTTGGTCCTCGTCCGCCTTTTATAATTGCAGAAAGTTTTCCATCTGATTCTGTGTAAAGAGTAACTATGCTGCTTGTGTCTCCATAATTAAGTTTTGAAAGCACAACTGCTTCAGTTTTAATTATATCACTCATCTTATAAAATTATAAGGGAAGAAAAAAATATCTTCTTCTGTAATTATACCCTTAATCAAATGAGATGGAGTTACATCAAACGCAGGAGAAAATGTTTTGATGTTTGGATCAGCTAATTGGTTACCATTTATTGATAAGATTTCCGAGCTGTTTCTGTATTCAATTTCAATATCAGCACCGGTTGCAATCTTTCTATCTATAGTAGTTGTGGGCGCAGCAATGTAAAATGGAATGTTATGATAATTACAAAGCACAGCAAGATTATAAGTTCCAACCTTGTTTGCGCTATCACCATTTAAAGCAATTCTATCTGCGCCGGTTATTACAAGATCAACTTTGCCCTGCTGCATTAAAACTGCGGCCATAGAATCTGTTTGAACTGTAAATGGAATTCCATTTTTCTCAAGTTCGTAAGATGTTAAGCGCAATCCTTGTAACAATGGTCTCGTTTCATTAGCGTAAACGTGATTTACATACCCTTCATCAAATGCTTTTTTGATTACCGCGAATGCAGTTCCAAATCCTGCTGTTGCAAGTGCACCTGTGTTGCAATGTGTTAATACATTAGATTTTTTTGTAAAGATATTAAAACCATGCTCAGCTATTTTGTTAGAACAATGTTCTTCGTATTCAAATATAGCTTTAGCTTCTTCAAGTAAGATTTGATATGACTTAGAAAAATCAGTAATAGATTGAAAAATTTTTTTTATTCTATCCAAAGCATAAAAAAGATTAACAGCCGTTGGTCTGGTTGATGCTAATCTTTCATAAACTTTGTTAAAATGTTCTGAGTAATTTGATGAAACATTTTTGAATGAGAGTGCTAATGCAAAAGCAGCAGATATTCCAATTAACGGAGCGCCGCGCAATTCCAGTCTCTCGATTGCAACAGCGACTCGTTCGTAATCATCTGTTTCAATATATACTTCCTGCAATGGAAGTTTTGTTTGATCTAAATATGAAAGATGATCTTCTGAAAATCTAATTGAATAATAATTCTGCATTATCACTTAAATGGTGTGAGGTCATTCCCGTGCAAACGGGAATCCATAAATTGTAAGTTTTGTGGATTCCTGCTTTCGCAGGAATGACAAGTATTAAAAAAATATTTTAATGATTATTCCTGTTCATCAAATCTTGAAAGCATCATAAATTCTCTGTAACGATCCGATATTTGTAAGTATGATAAATCCTCTAATCCTTTGGTACTGAATTTTTCAACACAAAACGATGCCATTGTACTTCCATAAATAACCGCACGCTTTAAACTGTCCGGAGAAAGATCGCGCGTTTTGTATAAGTAACCTGTAAATCCACCGGCAAAAGAATCTCCAGCGCCGGTTGGATCATAAATTGTTTCCATCGGATAAGCCGGTGCTGAGAAAACCGTTTCACCCGCAAATAATAAAGCTCCGTGCTCGCCTTTTTTTATGATAAGAATTTTAGGACCAAGTGCTCTAATTTTTTTTGCGGCACGAATTAAGTTTGGTTCCTGTGAAAGCAATCTGGCTTCGCTGTCATTTATAATAAGCACATCTACTCTTGGCAGAAGTTTTAGTAGTTCATCTTTCTTTCCTTCAATCCAAAAGTTCATAGTATCGCAAACAATAAACTGCGGATCCTCCATCTGATCTAAAACTTTTGCCTGCAAAACCGGATCTATATTGCCAAGACAAATGTATTTTGATTTTTTAAATTTATCGGGAATAACGGGATTAAAATCCTGAAATACATTTAACTCGGTTAAAAGTGTATCACGAACATTTAAATCATAATGATACTTACCGGACCATTTAAAAGTTTTGCCGCCTTCAACAACCTGCAAACCTTCAACATCAACATTATGATCCTGCATAATTTTTATATACTCTTTAGGAAAATCACTTCCCACAACTCCAACTAATTCCACAGGACCGCCAAAATAACTTGCAGCAAGTGAAATATAAGTTGCTGATCCGCCCAAAGCATCTTCAACTTTATCAAAAGGTGTTTCAACTGTGTCTAAACCGAGTGAACCTACAACTAGTAAACCCAAAATGTACTCCTGTAATTTTTATTTTTAAAGAAGCTCGCTATAAATTAATTTTATTGTTTGTCATTCCCACGAAAGTGGGAAACCATTTTACTTACAAGAATAGATTCCCGTTTCCACGGGAATGACACTAAATAACTTATAATACAAGCACTTGTGTAATTGTGATTAAATGACAGTAGAAAAATAGAAAAATAGTCGCAGAAAGCACAATTATTATTTATGGGGAATGGACATAATAGTCGATCTGCTTTGTGTGTGTTTTAGTTTTTTAATGTGGATCGATCGGGAGATCGATCCCTACAATTTTAAATAATTTGTTTTTCGAATTATGAAACTGATAAGAATATGTTATTGTTATAATAATTAACTTATTATTCAGATTTATCAGACTTATAGGAAAATATATTTAATGAGTAAAAACGCAGATATTGATTTGTTTAAAGCTGGCTTTATTGTTGCGTTATAAGTTTTAGAAAAGAGGTTGCGTAATGAAAATAATATTATCAATAACAGTTTTTTTATCCTTCCAAATCTTTGCTCAAATTCCAATTCCGGAAACGGGATGCTATCACTCAGCATTTACAGAAAATGATTCACACGATAGTTTTGAATCGTTAGCAGGAAAAAATATTGCAATAGAAATGTTCTTTACAGGATGGCCGAACAATACAGTTCCTGATTTTCCTGTAGCCAAGTGTACTCAAATAGATAATAATGGTGCAATTCCACATATCACATGGATGCCGCAAGTACCGGGTTCACCATATCCATTAAACTCAATAATTAATGGTTCGTATGATAGTTACATAAACGGATATGCTACACAAGTTAAAAATTGGGGCAAACCTCTTTTTATAAGATTAGGTCACGAGTTTAACGGAGATTGGTACACTTATGGTGGCGCAAATAACGGCAGCGGTTCCTTAACAGGATTTGGTGATCCTACAAAAGCAGATGGACCGGAAAGATTTATTGCAGCATATCAGAGAGTTCACGATTTATTTGAAGCACTAAGTGTAGATAATGTTGTTTGGGTATGGTGCCCTAATAATGGAAGCTCCCCAAATGAATCGTGGAATGTTCCCGAAGCATATTATCCGGGAGATAGCTATGTTGATTGGATTGGTTTTGATGGATACAATTTCGGCACTACTCAAACCTGGTCAAACTGGATTACCTTTTTTGATGTTTTTAACACGCTCTATTTTAAATTTAAAGATTATGGAAAACCCATAATGCTTGCTGAATTTGCGTCGGTGGAAAATGGAGGAACTAAAAGCCAATGGATTAATGAAGCATATCTTACAAGGTTAAAATTTGGTTACCCAAAAATTAAAGCTGCAACGTGGTTCCATATTTCAAAATTAGAGGGAGGTATTACCACAGATTGGCGAATTAATTCTTCAGCTTCATCTTTAGCTGCTTATCAAAATGCAATTGCGGATCCATATTTTCTTGCTGCTGTACCAACAACAGATGTAGAAGATGAAAAAGTTATTCCAAAATATTTTGCGCTTGAACAGAATTACCCGAATCCATTTAATCCTTCTACCAAAATAAAATTTTCACTTCCTCAATCCGGAAATGTAAAACTGATAGTGTATAATATTTTTGGTGAAAAAGTTAAAACACTTGTTCAATCATATCTTGAAGCAGGCATTCACGAAACAGATTTTACTGGTGATGAACTCTCAAGCGGAGTGTATTTGTATGCTCTTCAGTTTGATGGGATGCAGGAAATGAAGAAGATGATTTTACAGAAGTGACTTGTAATAGTATTATTTATAGAAACGGTTTCTGCAATAGAATTTTATATGTCATTTCCGTGAAAACGGGAATCCAAAATCCATAATACAAATTAGATTCCCACTTTCGTGGGAATGACAATTCTGAATTGCTATACTTTAAAGTAATCTTCTAAATTTTTATTTCTATAAAATTTAGAAAAGAATTTCTATTAAGAAAATAATCAACAATTACATCAACGGATTTTCTTTGTCCATCCCACGCTAACAAATTCTTTGCTTCTTCAGGACTTACCCATTTATTCTCGCTATGTTCTTTACTTAGCTTAACTTCACAATCATATTTTACTTTGGCCGTAAATACCGGCAGTAAACAAATGTAGTCTTTATCAGGTGAGTAAAAAGAATTTACAGTTGGTGCAGCCCAGAATTTTTCAGGAGTTAAACTTGTTTCTTCTTTAATTTCCCGCAAAGCTGTGTTGAAGGCAGTTTCATTTTCTTTAATCTTTCCTGTAACCATTTGCCAGATGTTTGGATAGTATTGTTCTGGAGAACGTTTGAGTAGTAGGAATTCTAAAACACCACATTTCTCCCGAAAGATGTGTGCTTCGATTAGATTTGAGATTATGTTCATAAGTTTGCTCTCCTACGTGTTTCTAAGTGATCTTAGTGTCTAAGTGGTAAAAAAAAACTAACCACTAAGACACTAAGAGCACTAAGTTTAAAAATACGCTCTCGCTTCTGCCCGTGCTGTGTGAACTGCGCGACTTTCACCTTGTAATCTTCCATCATAACTAATTGTGGCTTGAAGAAAAGACAAAAGTTTATAATCAAAATTTAAACGCCAGTAATAGTTTTTACCAATCTGGTTTCCGTTTGTTAATTCGTACGGAATGAAATTTTCGTTTGTATTTGCGATTAACTCATTACGTTCAATTTCTATCCTCAGCCTTCCGGTACTTAATAATGAAAGATTAAATCTTAACAGTATTGAGTTCATATCTATTATTGTTGGATTCTCCGGATGTGTGTCTTCGCTTTTACCAACTTTAATACGAAATCCTACTTCGATATTTCTATCCGGTCGATAAGAAAATTCTGATATTATATTATTCGAATTTATCTCTCTTATTCTGTTTGAGTTTTTCGGGGCACTGACATTATCGATTTGATTTACAATATCTGTTTGATTAGAAATTTCTTTAATCATTTTAAATTTAATTCTTAAACTTCTTTCACGATTGTAGTAGCGCTCATATCCCGAGCTGAATTGGCTGAGTGCTTCGCGCTGTGTAAATCTAAATCTAAAAGAAAGATCCTGATCATTTTCAAAAAGAAAGAAATCCTGCTGAATATAATTTGATCCTCGAATAGTTGTATTTTCATTCTGGAAAGTTGAGAGTTTAATTAAATAAACATTTGCATAATCGGAATCGCGGCTGTTTTCTTCCACCCTCCAAAAAGTTTCTGATGAAATAGGACTTACTATTTTCCCAACCAATGTTTTAACATCCACAAGTTCTGAAAAATTTATTTTCCATCTTGTGCTGGTCTTCAGATCAATCACAGGAAAAAGTTCATCCGTTGGCAGAGGAACTTGAACATAATCCCCATCAAACAATGTAGGTTCAAATTCATTTTCATCAGCAATGCCGTTGTTGTTAAGATCACCCAGATAAATGTAATTGCCAGTGCCCTGTTCTACAAGTACAAAAACTTTTTGCAGTTTTGCAGACTTTTGCGTTGAGACTTCGTAATAAAAATCACCATTTAACAATCTCTCCCAAAAATTAAATTTTGTTCGTGAACGAATAAGAATAGTTTCGTTATCAAGAAATCCATTTGCCTTAAATTGCTCTTCATATTTTTTATCACGAAAAGTTAAAACAAGATTTGTATTTACTTCACGTATCCCGTTGTAATTCATTTCAACGGTGTAAGTATTTGCTTTTGATTCCTTAATCATTAGACCGTTGTAAGGTAAATAATCATCTCGCAATCCCAATTTAGTAAACATTCTAAAACCATAAATTTCCATCAGTTCAAGATAAGGTGAGTACTCAAAGTATTTTAGACTTCCGTTAAGAAGTGAATCTTTTTGCGCCTGATTATCCTGCTTATCCTCAGCAAGAAATTCTATACCTGGTTTTAAAAGCCAAAAAGTGTAGAAAGCATTTGCTTTATGTCTTAGCCAGTTACTTTTTAGTGTTAGGTTTGTTGATTTAACATAATCGAGATTGTATTCAACATTAAAAGTTTTAGAATCAGAAAATCTAAAAAGATTATTGTATCTGTCTGAAGAAAAATTATCACCCTGTCGTAAAAATCCTGCAGTGGAATTAATTGTAAGTTCTTGTATTGGCTGAAGAGATACTCCAATTTCGCGAAGTGATTCATCTTCAGATTTAGTTTGGGAGGAGGTATTATAGTTACGGCTAAACTCAACTTCATTAAATCTATCTAATGAAGTAAACTTATCCTGAATGAATCTATCGCGATACGTTAACCCTGCTTTTCCCAGATCAAGATCACCAATTAGAATCTGGGTTTGAGCAACTTTTAAAAATATGTTTCTTGCATAGCCATAATTATCGCCATCATCCAAATCAGATAAACGATTTTTATCCCACAAACTTCCTGCATATTCTAAACTAAGTGTAACATTTTCAAATGGTTTAACATCCATAACAACATTACCCATTTGTTTTAGCTGCGGCAGCGGAATAAATATAATTGGCAGATAACTCCCTTGTCCAATTCCAACAAAATTATAGTAGCCAAGACTTTGTCTTATGTAATCACCCTTGCCTTCACCAATGTAACTAAAACTTACAGTAAAAAAAGAAAGTGAATCTCCGGGATTGTAAATGTAATATGAAAATGGTTCGCCGTTAAATATAGTATCAATTTTTGTGTATATACCTTTTATAACTCCGATTGAATCAGGCTCAGCAAGTCTTACTCCTGATTTTATAGCCTTGTTTCTATCATCACCAGCAAGTGATAAAATAATTTTATCTGCCTCACTTAAAGAAAAATCAATAGGTGCATCCTGATTATCGCCTTCTCTCATATACTGAACCTTAAGCTGTAGTTTATCATCAAAAAACTTTGTTGATGATCCAGCGCCAAAAAAACTGCGGGTAAATTGTCTGTCGGTATATTCAAAATCGATGCTAATTCTGCTTGCAGAAGTGATTAAACGATTTGGTGTAAATGTTATAGAAGCATTTGAGTATTCGATTGTATAGTCATTATTTTCACCACGAATTAATTCAATACCATCCAAATAAACTTTTTCAGTTCCTGCAATTATTACGATGTCTCGTTCATTGTTTATCCCACTTGCGCGATAAGGTCCCTGAACTCCATCCGATCCATTAAAATTGTTGGTGTTAAATTTTCCTCTGGAGTTTGCTATCGATACATATCCATTAGCATCTTTAAAGGAAAACTCACCCATCAATCCCTGTAGCTTGCGATCGATAACACCAAACTCTCCAAATCTTTGCTTTACCTGATAATCACCAAAAGTACCAACCACATTGGGATGTTTTACCTGTATAAAAACTTTATCCAATTCTTCAAGCCGCTCAGTATTTCCTTCCGGCTGGATAGGAGTGTTCTCATCTGTTAAAGCCGCAACAATTTCAATATCTTCCGAAATCCTGCCGGAAAGCTGTAATCGTAATCCGCTGTTAAGTGAAAAATCTTTTGTAGTTCCAACAGTAAAACCACGAACAATCGTTCCGCTTTTTTGCATATCAGCACCAAAGATTGCTTCAGGAGAAAATCCCCCGGTAGATGTTAGCACACTAACGGTATCACCAAATTTTTCATCATATTTTACAACAAGGCTTCTTTTCATATATTCTTTTTGAAGTGATAACCTTAAAGATCTGTAGGTAATAACGAGAGTATCAAATATTGAATACGGAAGTGAATCTGAAAGAGTGAAGAATGCTTGTGAATAAGTGAATGAGTAATCATTCAACCTTAATTTTTTAGATTTTAAGAAAATCATCTCAGAACCCGGGATGATATTTACGGACGAAATTGGATAATTATTCTGAAAGTTTATTGCTATTGTATCCGATATAACAACGGAATTATAGTCATTCTGTGCAGTGGCATTGTTAAGCCACAGACAGAAAATTAAAAGTATGATATAGAGATATTTAATAGATTTCAAAAAGAAGTAGAATTATTTTTTGAAAACTAAATTAAGGTAATTTTTAATCAAGACTATACTAATTATTTACCCACGATTAATCTTGTTCCGCGCTTATTGGTAATGTAATACCAAATCCACTCAATCATAACCCGAAATCTATTTTTGAATCCAATTAAATAAAAAATATGAATTGACGACCACATCAACCAGGCAATGAGACCATAAAACTTAAATCCTCGTATTTCTACCACAGCTTTTGCCTTGCCGATAGTAGCCATATTTCCTTTATCGAAGTACTTAAATTTCGTTCTTGGTTTTCCTTTAAGTTCTTTATTAATCAGCTTTGCAACAAATCTTCCCTGCTGCATGGCAACTGGTGCAATTGCGGGCAGGATATTTCCATTAATATCTTTTAACTGAGCTGCATCACCAATTACAAATACTTCCGGATGGTTAGGAATTGAGCAATCATCATTAACTAAAATTCTACCAGATCTGTCAGTTGGAACATCAAGTTTTTGCAACAGTGATGAGACTTGATTTCCGGCAGCCCAAACTATATTTGAAGTGCTAAATAAACCGTTGGAAGTTTGAACACCATTTTCATTTACATTTTCTACTTTTGTGTTCTTAACAATCTCTACACCCAAAGAAATTAAATACCTTTCAGCTCGGTGTGCAATTGATTCATCGAAAGTACTTAACAATCTTGGTAATGCTTCTATCAGGATAACTTTTGCATCTTCAGGTTTAAAGTTTTTATAATCTTTTATAATAGTTTTCTTTGCAATCTCGACTATGGCGCCAGCTAATTCTACACCTGTAGGACCTCCGCCAATTATGATGAAGGTTAGATATTTTATTTTTTTAGATTGGTCACTTTCTATCTCAGCCATCTCCAATGAACTGATAATTTTTTCACGAATCGTTAATGCATCGGACAAAGTTTTTAACCCCGGAGCAAATTTTTCCCAACTATCTTTTCCAAAGTAAGAATGATGTGAACCAGTTGCTATAATTAAATAATCATATCCCAAATCGTAATTTTTAAGAGTAACCGTTCTTTTCAATTTATCAATATCAATTACTTCATCAAGAATAACCTTTGTATTTGGTTTGTTGTTTAAAATGGAACGAATAGGGACTGCAATATCTGCTGGAGATAATGCAGCCGTTGCAACCTGATAAAGCAAAGGTTGGAAAAGGTGATGATTTGTTTTATCAATAACACAAACATCTGTAAATGAATCACCAAGAAGTTTGGCGGCTGATAATCCACCAAATCCAGCTCCAATTATCAAAACTTTTGTTCTACTTGCTTTCAATAAGCCTCTAATATTGATTTTTCAATTTGTAAAACTCATTAAATGTCCCTGCTAAAAAGCAATTCTTGTTAAAATAGTAAAAAATATTTTAGAATAATATTATATGATTGCTTAATTTTGGATTGAAGAAATTTCTATTTAGTTTAATTAATGCTAGAAGTTAAATTTACAGAATTGATAAAAGGAATATGCAAAGTTCAAAAATAGAGTTTCTAGGGAAATATAATGAGTTGATTAAAACTGCCATCCAATCCTCAGCAGATTTTCCTAGTAGATTATGCGAATTTATAGTTAAAGAATTTGAGTTGGATGCAACGGCAATTTTTAAGGTTAATAATGGCAGCAACCTTGAATTGATTGGTAAATCAACTACTGTAAAAAAAACCTTATCGAGAGAGAGCCAAATCTCATGCCCTCATTGTAAAAATCTTACAGACAACAATCAGTTAAATCAATTTAATACTCAGCCTAATTGTTCTATCAATATTACAGAACACATTTTAAATGAGGGATGTATTTTATTAAATATTGCAGACGGACAATCTGCTCTGGTAAAGATCGCTAAAAAAACACCTTTCACAAAAAGTGAGACAGATAATGTTGAACTTATAGGTGATAATCTAAAAAACCTTTTGAAGTTGTGGATTGGAAGTAAAGGAATTTTAAATAACTCACTTAGCACTATAATTTCTAATATAGCCCAAGAACTTCGTACACCAACTAACAGCATTATGGGTTTTGCCTCCCTGCTGAATGAAGAAAATCTATCCCCTTCTCAAACAGAATATGTAGGAACTTTAAAAGATAATGCATTTGAACTATTATCAATTATAAATGATCTGATTGATTTAAGTAAACTTGAAAGTGGAATAACTAAAGTAACCTTAAGCTCTGTAAACTTTAAAGATTATTTAAATGAAGTAGTTTCATTATTCAGCTCGAAGATTGAAAAATCCAGAATCGAATTTATAACTGATATTGATTCCGCGATTCCGGACAACATTAAAATCGATACTCAAAAAGTTAGATACATACTCCTTAACATTTTAACTAATTCTGTACGGTTAACAGAAAGAGGAAAAATTTCAATATCAATTTCAGCTCCTACCAGTAAAAAACTTGTATTTAGAATTTCTGATACCAGTCCGGGATTAAATGCCAAGAAAAGTAATGAGTTCTTTCAACCATTTGCACTAAGTGAACTGCAAAGTTCTAAGTTTGGCAATTTAACGGGATTAGGACTTTTATTAACTAGGAAATATATAGAATATTTAAATGGTGATATCAGTATCTCCAGTGGGATTGGTAAAGGAATTACTTATACTTTTTCTATAACCGGAGAAATTCTTACTTCAATAGAAGGACAATTAGCCGAACTTCCAAAGCCTATAGGAACAAAAAACAAAGTTCTTGTTGTAGAAGATGATTATGCAACTTCAAAATTGTTAAGTAATTATTTATCTAAATGGGGATACGAGCCAACAATTGTAAACTCAGCGCAGCAAGCGATGAAGATTGTTGAAACCCAGAAGTTTTTAGCTGTGATAATGGATATCATCCTGCCGGATGCAAATGGATTTGAACTGCTTAAACAATTCAGAGAAAGTCCGCTTACAAAGCATATGCCCATTATTGTTTGTTCTGTTGAAGCAGAACAGCAAAGAGCATTTATGATGGGCGCTGTTGAGTATTTTGTAAAACCTATAAACTATAAATATCTGGTTGAAGTTCTTACAAGTTATAAACTTAAAAAAGATTCCAACATTCTTATTGTTGATGATGACGTTCCAACCCTTAATCTAATTAAAGAAGCAGTTGAGCAAGCCGGATTTAATGCCATTGCAGAACATCAATCATCCAAAGTAATGGTAATGATTGAGAATATGAATTTAGATCTCGCAATTATTGATCTAGATATGCCTGTCGTTAATGGTTTTGATTTAATCAAGATGATAAAATCAAATAAGAGTTTTGCAAAACTTCCTATAATTATTTACACTGGTAAAGAAACTTATAAGGATGATCTTAAAAAAATTGATGGCTTGTTTACAGATCTATTGCAAAAAAACAGCACTAATATCGAAGATCTTGCTGAAACTGTAAATGCAATGATTAATAGATATGACGAACCGGCAACACCTGAAGAAATAAAAAATGTAAAAGATACAGTTAAGATATTATTGGTTGAGGATTATAAACATTCTCAGATAATTGTTACAAGACTTCTTAAAAAAAATAATTTTGAATCCATTGTAGTTGTTGAAAATGGTTTGCAGGCTTATGAACAAGTTCAGCAGCAATATTACGATCTTATCTTAATGGATATGCAGATGCCTGTTATGAATGGATTTGAAGCTACACAAAAAATCCGTGAGCTTGATGATTATAGAGAAACTCCTATTATAGCTCTAACAGCTTTTGCTATGAAGGGCGATCGAGAGAAGTGTTTGGAAGCAGGTGCGACTGACTATATTCCAAAACCGATCGATAGTCAGGAGTTTATTGAAAAAGTAAAATACTATACTGAGAACAAGGTAATTAAAAAATAGTGCTGGCTTTTCCCTTTTCTTTCCTGTTCAGAGATACAAATACATTTTTGTATTTTTATTTATTCAAATTTAGGATTTCCAAAAATGATTAATGAAACTCCACGAGTTCGTTTTGCACCCAGCCCAACTGGTTATCTGCATGTTGGTGGTTTACGAACTGCTCTATACAATTATCTTTTTGCAAAAAGAAATAACGGAAAATTTATTTTAAGAATTGAGGACACAGATAGAAACCGTTATGTTGAAGGTGCTGTTGAGAATTTGATCAAAGCTCTTAACTGGGCTGGATTGAATTATGATGAAGGACCGGAAATAGGTGGCAGCTTTGGACCTTACATGCAATCAGAAAGATTGAATATTTATAAAAAATATGCTGATGAACTAATTGAAAAAGGGAAGGCTTATTATTGTTTCTGTACTCCAGAAAGATTAAAATCTTTAAAAGAAGAACAAGAAAAACAGAAACTGCCCCAAGCTAAGTATGATAAACATTGTCTGCATTTATCAAAAGAAGAAATTACAAATAATCTTGCTGCAGGAATTGCTAAAGTTGTAAGATTAAACGTAGAACAAAATCATACAATTAAGTTTGATGATGCTATTCGGGAACACGTTGAGTTTGAAAGTAATAATGTTGATGATCAGGTTCTTATTAAAAGTGATGGTTATCCGACTTATCATCTTGCAAATGTTGTTGATGATCATCTAATGAAAATCACACATGTTATTCGTGGCGAAGAATGGCTCTCATCAACTCCAAAACATGTTTTGCTCTATGATGCTTTCGAATGGGAACGACCGATTTTTGCCCATCTCCCTCTTTTGCTAAATCCAGATCGATCAAAACTAAGTAAAAGACAGGGCGATGTTGCAGTTGAAGATTATCGTGACAAAGGATTTTTGACAGATGCGCTTGTAAATTTTGTTGCTCTTCTTGGATGGAATGCTGGTGATGATAAAGAGTTTTATTATATGGATGAACTGATTTCCAGCTTTTCTTTAGAAAGAGTTAACAAAGCAGGAGCCGTATTTGATCTTCAAAAATTAAACTGGCTAAATGCTGAACATCTTCGCGAAAAAACAAACAACGAATTATTATTATTGTTAAAAGATGAAATTCAAAAATCAAAATTCAAAAGTCAAATTTTTTCGGATAACTTTTTGATTCTAATTATTGAAGCAATGAAAGAAAGAGTTTCATTCATAAAAGAGTTTATTGATACTTGCACTTACTTTTATGAAGCACCAACAGAGTATGAGCAAAAATCAATAGAAAAGAACTGGAAACCTGAAACTCCTGAACATTTAATTAAACTTAAAGAAGAATTTGTTTTATTAAATAATCCAACAAAAGAAGATTATGAACACGCACTTTCAAAAGTTTCTGAAGAAATAAATGTTGGCAAAGGAAAACTTATTCATCCATTAAGATTAGCAGTTTCCGGTCAAAGCACCGGACCAGGAATGTTTGATTTACTTTTTATTCTTGGTAAGGATGAAGTTGTAAAAAGGATTGAAGCAGCAGTTAAAAATATTTCTGTTTAGTTTTTTCTAATTCAAAACCAGAATAACCTTTGTAGTAATAAATGCAATTGATATTCCAATTGTAAAACTTAATAACGTACCTATTAAAACGTATTCTACCATAACTTTATCTTGTGCACTCTTAATTTCGGAGTATCGTAAAATAGATTTAGCAGTTATTAAAAATCCTACAACTGCGGGTAACTCGGCAAGAAACAAAACAAGAATTATAATTCTTTCAAGATAACCAATAATCCTGCCTGTTTTTATTTCATCTTTATTATTGTTTTCACTTTTAAATATTTTAGCTTGAAATGGCTTTATGAGGTAACTGATTATTATACTGCTAAACTTTGTTACCAATATTAGAGCAATAATAATTACTAATGTTTTTACATAAACACTTTCCCACATGTTAAACCAAAACAGATTAGTTGTTTCCTGTAAATATTTGCTTTCCATATATATGGCTAAACCAATTATTACCAAATAATGTGCAGCTTGATCTGCCAAAAATATTGTTAGCGAATCTTTTTTAATTGCTCTCTTTAATAAATCAATTACTCCATGACTAAATAATATTACCAATGGAATAGTTAAGCAATTCCAAATTCCGACTAACAAATAACTAAGCATCGTAACAGATAGGATATGTTTGCCAAACACTAAAATGTTTTTCTTACGCTTTACATCCTCATCTGTTTGAAGTATAAAATCTGCAAGAAAATGTGCTGTTAGTAATGAAACAAATATTTGAATAGAAATGTTGTTCATTAAATATTACTCTCTAATTATCCTAAAAAAAGATATAAGCTTAAAAGCTTATATGATCTATTTTAAGTATAAAATGCAGCAATCAATTGATACAACCTTAAAAGGTTGTAATTACTATATACAACCTTAAAAGGTTGTATTGTCTATATTCAAGTATTTAAGCTTGCATCATCATTTTTTAGTTTTTACAGATATAGAAGCGCCAAGCACAACACTTTTGAAATAAGATATATTATCCGAAACAATCATCCAGCCAGATGCATCAATCTGTTTTGAAACTGCTTGCTGAGTAATACGAAGTTTATACGCAATTGCCCTCTGATCCATATTCTGCAGAGCAAATAAAACTATTTTACACTGGTTGCTAGTCCATCTTGAAGAAATAAAATCAGTGTTCTTAATTATCAGGTTAATAACATCAGAATTTGGAATAAAATCGGAAACAAATTTTAGTTTATGTTTCCCTTTTTTATCCAATGCTTTTCCCGATATTTTATAAGCATCACCAACACCAAATGAGGACTCAACAAAATCAACGGTGCCAATTGAAATAGCCATTCTCGCATCAATCGAACTAAGCTGCATTTTGGCTTTTAAATAGGCACGATAAAACAATGCAATACCGAAAGCTAACTCAGGTTTTTTAATAAGAAGCTGCCAGCTATCGCCGCGGAATAATTCTGGCTCATACTTTAGCGCATCAGGAAATACTTTAGATATTTCTTTTGAACAGTCTCGCATAACTTTAATGAGTTGTTTATGCTGCTCAAGTGAAAGCTTTGATGATTTTACAACATCACCCGTAATAACAGAATATAACTTCTTAATTTTTTCTTTTGCCATAATATTCTTTAACAAAAATGTTTTACTTCTTTCCGCCTGTTTTAGCCCAGGTATCTTTTAAAGTTACAGTACGATTGAAGACAAGTTTTTCTTTTGATGAATGTTTTGAATCCACACAAAAATACCCTTGTCTTTCAAACTGATAACGATCACCAGGAGTTGCAGATTTTACAAATGGTTCAAGTTTAGCATTATGAACGACCTGAAGAGAATTAGGATTTATCAAGTCTTTGTAGTCTTTGTCTTTCTCACTTGCTGGATCTTCAACCGTTAATAATCTATCATACAATCTAACTTCACAATCAACTGCTTCTTTTACTGAAACCCAATGAATTGTTCCTTTAACTTTTTTAGTGCTTGTACCAGTTCCACTTTTTGTTTCAATATCATAACTGCAATTAAGTTGGACAACTTCCCCGTTTTCATTTTTAATTACTTCATCACATTTGATTATATAAGCGTAGCGTAACCTTACTTCACCACCAGGAATTAATCTGTGAAATCCTTTTGGCGGATTTTCCATAAAATCACTTTTCTCAATGTAGATTTCTTTTGAGAATGGAACTTTACGATGACCCATTTCAGCATCTTCGGGATTATTTACTGCCTCAAGTTCTTCTTCACCTTCATAATTTGTAATCACAACTTTTAAAGGAACAAGAACAGCCATAACTCTTTGTGATTTTTTATTTAGGTCTTCTCGAATGGCATGTTCAAGCACGGCAACCTCTGTCATTGCATCACGCTTTGCAACGCCAATTATTTCTGCAAAATTTTGAATTGCTTCTGGTGTATAACCTCTTCTTCGATAAGCAGAAATGGTAGGCATCCTTGGATCATCCCAACCATCAACAAATTTTTGTTCAACAAGTTCAAGCAGTTTGCGCTTACTCATAACTGTATAAGTTAAATTCAAGCGAGCAAATTCTATCTGCTGAGGATGATGAATTTGTAGTTCATTTAAAAACCAATCATATAAAGGTCTATGTACTTCAAACTCAAGTGTACAAATTGAATGAGTAATACCCTCAATTGAATCTTCTAAACCGTGCGCCCAATCATAAGTAGGATAGATACACCATTTATTTCTGGTTCGATGATGTTCCGAATGGATTATGCGATACATAACAGGATCACGCAAAAGCATATTTGGAGATGACATATCAATCTTTGCACGAAGCACCTTTTCACCATTCTTAAATTCGCCATTTTTCATTCGATTGAACAAATCAAGATTTTCATCAGCAGAACGATTACGATTCGGACTTTCCTTCCCTGCTTCAGTTATCGTTCCACGTAATCCACGCATAGTTTCTGGATCGGAATCATCTACATAAGCTTTATCATTTTTAATAAGCAGAACAGCCCATTCATACATCTTATCAAAATAATCTGAAGCATAAAATATCCTATCCTCAAAATCACCGCCAAGCCATTTTACATCTTCGATTATTGAATCAACATATTCCTGATCCTCTTTAGTTGGATTAGTATCGTCAAATCTTAAATTAAATTTCCCTTTGTAATCGCGAGCAATTCCATAATTAAGACAAATAGATTTTGCGTGTCCGATATGCAGATAACCATTTGGTTCTGGTGGAAATCTTGTATGAACATTGCGATTCCATTTATTAGTCTTTAAATCCTCATCAATTATTTCGTAGATAAAGTTTTTGGATTTTTCTTTAGAAGAATCGTTAAGGTTTGAGATATTATTTTCCATAATTCCAATATTAGTTGTTTAATACAAAAATAAGGAAAGATGGATTAAAGCGTAAGTGTGCTGCAGTAATTAAATAGCGTAGGAATGTGAAATACTAGAGAAGAAGAAAAAAGTTAAAGGACGAGAAAGAAATGTAAATTAAACCCGTCCTGAAACCTTATAAATATTCAACATCTGAAAAAAATATTCAATCTTGTTTCTGTCTAAAAGATTTGGAATTCTTTTGAAGTTAGAATAAACTTTTGTAATTCCTGTAAATCTTCCAAACTCATTTACCATTCTCTGGACGATTTTACCATCATCTTCGATGTCATAATGTCCGTCCTGACCGATGTATGTTCGCATATTTTATTCCAAATTAAATTAATTAAAAACTATGTTATATGGTTTTTCAATTACATCGATATAAGAAATTTCTGGTATGTGATTTTCTTCGAGAAGATCTTCAATTTCTTCTTCGCTATAATCATCAACATTCTCCCAATTACTAACTAACAAGAAAACAACATCATCTTTCTGTTGTCTTTTGTTTTTTGTTTTGTAAGTTTTTTTCATGCTAACTCCTTTTAAGTTTAACTTACAATTAACAATCATTGTGCCAAAATCAATACGTGGTGGATTGTACCAGAATTTTAAAAAAAATTATTGTTCTGTTGATAATTCTTTTTATGGTGCACTAATGTATTGGTTAGTTACAGTAAGTTATTTATCTTTTGCCCACAAATTTTGAATAATTGCCGAAATGGCGGAATTGGTAGACGCGCTGGACTCAAAATCCAGTGGGGCTTACACCTCGTGCCGGTTCGAGTCCGGCTTTCGGTACTTTTGCCTCCTTTTTGGGAGGCTTTTTTTTAACACTTGTACCTTTTGTTATTATAAATCATATTGTAAAAAAATATTACATTAGTTAGAATGAATATTTCAAAAATACTTTTAATAACTTTTATTTCAGTCCTGCTCTCCCTGGTTTATAATCATTTTAATCCAAATGGATTGAAATTTATCAGAGAAGAACGGCTTTTAAATTGGGAAAGCAATTCCCTTTCTGAATCTGACACTTTGTATTCTTCAATCAATGAGAAAAATATAAATGCTCCAAAACCATCTGATTCTTTAGTAATTGATAAAAAAAACGAGTCAATAAAATCATTTCAGAAACCTAAAGCCATCAAAACAGATTTTGCTTATAAGCTATTTATGGATGGTGTAACATTTATAGACGCACGCTCAGCCGATGAGTTTGCTGAAGGACATATAAAAGGTGCGGTAAATATACCATTTTACGGTTCAGAAAATTATTTAGATGTTATAAACAGTTTGAATAAAAATGAAATTGTTGTTACTTATTGCAGTGGTGCTGATTGCGATATTAGTATTCTTTCTGGTGATGAACTTTTTGAGTTGGGATTTAATAGAGTTTATGTTTTTATAGACGGATATGATGAGTGGATTAAAAATAATTACCCAACAATTAAAAACTAATCCGATGAAAAACTTTTATTCAAATAAATATTTACTGCTGGTTATAAGAATAATTCTGGCTTTTGTATTTATTTATGCTGGCGCCGAAAAGATTTCCGATCCTGAAGCATTTGCCATTTCAATTTCTAACTATCGTTTACTTCCAATAGCAACTGTAAACTTTTTTGCAATTACTTTACCATGGATTGAACTAGTCGCAGGTGTTTTATTGATTTTTGGAATTTCAGTTAAAGAAAATGCTGGAATAATATTTTCCATGTTACTCTTCTTTACGATTGCAATTATTATCAGTCTCTTTCGAGGATTAAGTATTGATTGTGGCTGTTTTGGAAAAGGCTCTCAAATCGGATTATTTAAACTTGGTGAAAACACTTTAATGATAATTGGTTCCATCTTATTAATGATTTATGGATCTACTCTTTCCAAACTCAAATCAGAATAAAAAACATTAAACTTCAGAACGCTTGTTAATTGTATCCATCGTATCTCTCAAAACTCCAAGCGATCTTTGACTTAAAAGATCAATCTTTATTAAACCTAAATCTTCGATTGAATACATATCCGGTTGTGTTATTATCAAACCTAAACCTTTATTCTTAGCATATTCCAATGCACAGTAATCAGTAATTTTAGTCGGAGTGATTACAATTCCACTTGGATGAATACTTAGATGCCTTGGAAAGTTGGCAATCCTAGATGCGAGATTTACAATCGTTTTCCACGGCTCTTTATCAAATCCTAAACTTTTAGATTCAGGAAACATCTCCGAAACTTTTGGCAGATTTACCGCATTAGTCCAGGGAATATTTTTACTGTACTTAGATATTTCCCTATCAGATATGCCAAATGCTTTTGCTGTTTCTCGAAATGCTGAGCGTGCTCTGAATGTAATTGTAGTTGAAATCATTGCAACTCTTTCATAACCATATTTCTCAAAAACATATTTTACAATTTCATCACGTTCCTTCCAGGAAAAATCTATATCAACATCAGGTGGATTACTTCTCGCTTTATTTAAAAATCTTTCGAAGTAAAGATTTAGTTTTATCGGGTCCACTTGAGTTAATTCAAGACAATAAGCCACCAAACTATTTGCAGCAGATCCTCTTCCAATGGTCATCATTCCCCTCTTCTTTGCTTCCTGAACAATATCCCAAACAATTAAAAAATAATCACTAAAATTTAATTCGTTTATTACACTTAACTCATACTCTAAACGATTTATTATTTTCTCATCTATATAATCATACTTTTTTCTTAAACCATTAAATGCGATTGTACTTAATAAAGAAGATGTATTTCTTTTCTGATTTATGTTATAAGATGGATATTTATACTCTCCTAAATTCAAATCAACTTTACATTCATCAGCAATTTTATGAGTATTAGCAATTGCCTCTGGAATTTTTTTAAATTGTTGCTCCATCTCTGTTGATGACTTAAAGTAAAACTCTTCATCAACTAATTCTTCATTGGATATAGATGCGATAGTTTGATTAAGTCTTATTGCGGTTACAAGTTTATGTAATTCAAAATCTTTCTTCTCCCAAAAGTAAACGGGACTTGAAGCCACTAATGGAATTTTATTCTGTTTAGAATATTCATAAAGTTTTAGTACATTTTTTTTATTTGATTTAGTTGGAATGATTTCTGCATAAAAGGAATTTTTTTGGTTTATGATTTCCAATAATTCAATATGCGGAGTGATAATAATTAAATTTTTCCAAGTAACTTTTAAGATTTTCGATACTGAAAAATCATCATTCAATTTTCTTTGAGTGATAATTCTACATATATCAGAATAACCTTCATTATTCTTTGCAATACATATAATATATTTTCTATCATTATCAGGTTCAGTTATGCAAGCTCCAAAAATTGGTTTGATTCCTACTTCATATGCTTTTTTGGCAAACTGAATCAGCCCATTCATTGCATTTGTATCAGTAAGTGCAATCGAGGTAATTGAATTATTTTTACAGAACTCAATCAATTTATCAATACTGATCGTGCCCTGAAGTAATGAATAATTTGAGTGTACGTGGAGTGGAATCATCTTTAACTTTTTTTAACAAATTAAAATATTTGAAGATGAATCTAAAGAAAAGTATGATGAATCGTTTTATTGGGAGTGTTTAATAGCTTTATCTGCAATATCATTTCTAAAATAAATTCCATCAAAATTAATTTTGCGGATTGCCTGATAAGCTAATTCTTTAGCTAATTTTAAATTTAAATTCTTAATAACTGAGGTTACACCTAAAACTCTTCCGCCGTTAGTTAATATTTTGTCCGCTTCTCTTTTGGTACCCCCTTGATAAACAATAACTTCATCATCAATTTTCTCTAATCCATTTATCACAAATCCTTTTTCATAATTATCAGGATAGCCTTTGGATGCAGCGACGACACAAACAGAGCATCCACCAGAATATTTAACAGCATTCAACTTTAAATTCCCACCAGCAGCAGAATAAAGTAACTCAAGAAAATCACCTTCTAATATCGGAAGAACAACTTGTGTTTCGGGATCGCCAAATCTGCAATTAAACTCAATTACTTTTGGGCCTGATTTAGTAATGATCAAACCAGCATATAAGCAACCAATAAATTTATTTTCCGTACTCACCATTTGATCAAGAACAGGTTTGATGATTATAGTTTCAATTTCTTTTAATAATTCTTCTGTAATTATCGGAGCAGGAGCATACGCACCCATACCACCGGTGTTTTTACCTGTATCTCCAACACCAATTCGTTTATGATCTTGTGCCGCAGGTAAACAGACAAATCTTTCTCCATCAGTAATTGCAAATATTGAAGCTTCTTCTCCAATCAAAAATTCTTCAATAATTAATTTATTTCCTGAATCTCCAAAAATCCTATGCTCAAGAATTTCTCTGATTGCGGATTCAGCTTCAGAATTATCACTGCAAATTAAAACACCTTTTCCGGCAGCTAATCCATCAGCTTTTATAACTATTGGATAATTGATAACTTCTAAATATTTAATAGCCTCAGATTGTTGTGCAGATGAAAACTCAACATATTGTGCTGTAGGTACTGATGCATCAATCATTATTTTTTTCGCAAAAGATTTGCTAGATTCAATCCGTGCAGCATTTGCCGATGGTCCAAATACTTTAAATCCTTCGCTTCTTAAATGATCACCCAAACCATCAACTAAAGGCTGTTCAGGACCAATTACAACTAAATCGATTTTCTTTTCTTCGCAAAAGTTTATAATCGCGTTGTGATTTTTTACATCAATTGTAAAATTTGAGGCAAAGGTTTCTGTACCGGGATTTCCAGGAATGCAATAAAGTGATTTAAGTTTTTTGCTTTGATTGATCCTTAAAGCTATGGCATGTTCTCTTCCACCAGAGCCAATTACTAAAACCTTCATTAAACTTCAGCTCGCAGCTTTAGTTGGAATTGCTTAGTTAAGACTTCTGTAAGATTATCTCTTCTAAACTTTTCTAAAACTTCTTCAGATGGAGCAGGAAGATTATTGTTTTTATAGTCATTATATATTTTAAGAATTGTATTTTTTATTTCATCAATATTATCGGGATTACAGATATATCCCGCACCAGATTCTTCAACTGCCATTTTTGCAGCACCATCAGGCACACAAGCAAGAATCGGTTTTTTAGCTCCAATGTACTCATACACTTTACCAGGGAGTATCGCATCAATGTTTCTTCTTTTCCCAACCATAAACCAAAGCACATCTGCAGATTTTAACTTTGCGATAGATTCATCATGATTTACATAACCGTGATCTTTAATAAAATCCTGCAGTTTTAGTTTACGAATAATTTTCTGATTTTCTTTTCTTAAGAAACCGACAAAATGTAATTCAATGTTAGCGGCAACATCAGGTCTTTCGATAGTTAACTGCTTAAAAGCTTTTAATAGAAAAACTGGAGAACTATAAACCATAAAAATTCCAGAATACATTAAAACCATTTTGTTCTGAGGTTTTGGTTGCGCAGGAATCTTCTCAAAATCTTCATGATCATATCCGTGCGAGATAATCACAACATCATCGAATGTTAAAAATGGATACGTATGTAAAAGTTTTTCTTTGATTTTTCTATTAGTGACTATAATTCTATCAGCAGCTTTTAAAGCAAAATATTCTTTATTCTTATGAATTATTTTATGAAAGGGTGTTGGATAAAAGGCGAAGTAACTTTTGTACCAAAGATCTCGATAGTCAACAAATAAGGGAACATCATGCCTCTTTTTAATTTTTGCAATTGCATCGAATGCTGAAAATGGAGGACAGGTAACAAACATTGCATCAAATTTTTCGGTTGAAAGAATCTCATCAATTTTATTTGCAGCGAGCTTGGACCACGATTTCTTGTTATCAGGTATAAAAAATGTTTGGCTCAGTTTATCCAGAATATTTCTAAAAAATTCACTCGGAACTTTGACAGTTCCAAATTTTGATAGAATAGAATTTGGTTCATTACTTCCGGATACTCTAAATATTCTAACATTTGATTCATTTAATTCCTTACTCAGCGATTTATCGTGTGCAAAATAAGCAACATTACCGGTCGTGATAACTGTAGGTTCCCAATTATAGTTCTTCATGTATTTCACAAACTTTAAAGTTCTTTGAACTCCGCTGAGACCTAAAGGTGGAAAATAATATGCAACAACAAGAACCTTAAACATTGTAAATACTGATCCTATTTATGGCTTTGATAATTTGGAGATTCTTGTGTCAGAATTACATCGTGCGGATGACTTTCTTTGAGTCCGGCTAATGTGATACGAATTACTTTACTCTTTGTCTTTAAAGATTTGATATTGGCGTTACCAGTATATCCCATTGAAGCGCGCAATCCACCAACTAACTGATAAACCGTATCTTCAAGCGGACCTTTGTAAGGAACTCTGCCTTCTATACCTTCGGGAACAAGTTTTTTGATGTCATCTTCGGTATCCTGAAAATATCTGTCCTTACTTCCTTTTTTCATTGCACTGAGTGAACCCATTCCACGGTAGGATTTAAAACTTCTTCCTTCGTAAAGAATCTTTTCACCAGGACTTTCCTCAACTCCGGCAAATAGTCCACCAATCATAACTGAATCAGCTCCGGCGGCAATAGCCTTTGGGACATCACCAGTTTGTTTGATACCGCCATCTGCAATAAGTGGAATACCAAATTTTTTACTTGCACTATAAGCTTGCGCAATTGCAGTAATTTGAGGGACTCCAACTCCAGCAATAACTCTTGTAGTACAAATTGAACCGGGTCCAATCCCAACCTTAATGGCATCAACTTTACAGTTTATAAGATCAAGTGTAGCTTCATAAGTTGCTATATTACCAACAATTAGCTGTATATACTTGAATTTTTTACGAATATCCTTTACCGCTTTTAGTACACCTAGAGAATGTCCGTGAGCAGTATCTATAACAATAGCATCTGCTCCTGCATCTGTTAATGCTTTTACTCTATCTACTGTATCGTAAGTTACTCCAACTGCCGCTCCTACTCTTAATCTACCCTGCTCATCTTTGCAAGCATAAGGATGTTTTTTCTTCTTAAGTATGTCTTTAAAAGTTATAAGTCCTTTTAATTTACCATTTCTATCTACTACTGGCAGCTTTTCAATTTTATATTTCTGCAGAATTACTTCAGCTTTTTCTAAAGTTGTACCCATAGGAGCAGTAATTAGGTTTTCTTTTGTCATTAAATCGGAAACTTTAAGTCTCTTATTAGGCTCGAACCTTAAATCTCTATTAGTAAGAATACCTACAAGCTTATTATTTATATCAATAACCGGAATCCCCGACACACGATATTTTCTCATAATTTCAAGAGCATCGCCAATAGTTTTATCTGGAGTTAAGGTAATTGGATTTCTAATCATTCCACTTTCTGATCTCTTTACTTTGTCAACTTCATGGCATTGATCTTCGATGCTAAGATTTTTATGAAGAATACCAATACCGCCTTCTCTAGCAAGTGCAATAGCCATTGATGATTCTGTAACAGTATCCATCGCCGCGGAAATTATAGGAATGTTTAATTTAATTTCCGGAGTAAGATATGTAGAAATATCAACTTCGCGCGGCAGAACCGATGACTTACCGGGTACAAGTAAAATATCATCAAATGTTAATCCCATTTCTAAAAATTTCTTATCAATCATATAATTCCTTTTTTATCACAATCTAAAATAGATAAATTAATCAAACGCCGGAATGCCAGTTATTTCTTCGCCAATTATTAGAGTATGCATCTCATGTGTTCCTTCATAAGTAATCACAGATTCCAAATTAGCAGCGTGCCTCATCACCGGATATTCATCCAAAATACCGTTTGCTCCCAAAATCTGTCTCGACATCCGCGCAATATCTAAAGCTATTTCACAATTATTTCTTTTTGCCATTGAAACTTGGGTAAACTTTAATGTCCCTTTATCTTTTAGTCTTCCCAGCTGTAAATTCAATAATTGAGATTTGGTAATCTCTGTAACCATATATACTAATTTACTTTGTGTCAATTGATATCCAGCGATAGGTTTAGAGAATTGCTTTCTGGATTTAGCATAATTTAATGCCGAATCATAACAAGCCATCATAGAACCGACAACTCCCCACGCTATTCCATATCTCGCTTGATTTAAACACATTAGAGCATCCTTTAAACCTTCAGTTTTTGGGAGCAAGTTTTCTTCAGTAAGAAACACATTATCAAAAATAAGCTCGGAGGTAATTGATGCTCTGAGTGAATGTTTTCCTTTCATCTCTGGGGCGGTAAATCCTTTCATTCCTTTTTCTATAAGAAAACCACGAACAACTCCATCTAATTTTGCCCATACTACGGCGACATCTGCAATTGTACCATTAGTAATCCACATCTTTGCACCATTAAGAATATATCCACCATCAACTTTATCTACTTTAGTAATCATAGCCCCCGGGTTTGAACCAAAATCCGGTTCCGTGAGACCAAAGCATCCTATCGTCTCCCCTTTTGCTAAAGATGAAAGCCATTTATCCTTTTGTTGTTCGCTTCCAAAGTTGTAGATAGGATACATAACAAGTGCACTCTGCACTGAAGCAAAACTTCTGATTCCGCTATCTCCTCTTTCTAACTCCTGCATAATCAATCCATAGGCAACATTATTTAATTCAGCGCATTCGTATTTAGCAGGAAGTGTTGGTCCAAACAAACCCATTTCTGCCATTTTGGGAATTAGTTGTTGAGGGAATTTGGATTCTCTATTATATTCTTCAATTATTGGAATTACTTCTTCGCTAACAAATTCGCGCACTGTATTCCTTATCATCAACTCTTCTTCTGAAAGAAGGGAATCAATGTTAAAATAGTCTACTCCGATGAACTTATTCATTGTTTCTTTCTAAAATTTGAATAGTGAAAATTATTAAAAGGTGATTAGAGAAACAATTTTAATTTCATAAATCATCATTTGTTTCTCATGACCAAAATTACCTTGATTAACTCAATAAATAGTACAATCTTTGCTTCGTGTTAAATTTGAGCAATAAAATATCAAAATTATCTGCATATATTGTTTTGTTGGGTTATCTGACCATAACAACAACATATATATTACATCATCACACCATTAGATTAGGGAAATTATATCCGTCTGCTGAATCCTCAAAGAATAACCATTTAAGCCTGTTTGGATCTGAAGTATCATGTGTAATTCAATTTGCTTATAATTCCTTACACAATTCAGTAGTATCTATTGATACTCGTTCTCAGAATTTTCAAACTAAACCTGAAGTTATTGATCAGAATTTAGTATCTACTAAATCCACAAAAGAAACCATTTTTAGTTTTTGTCTAAGAGCACCTCCTTTTTCTATCTCCTAATTTCGTTTATAAATAATCACAATTAATTTTTCAAGGAGAAGAAAATGACTTCATTCTTATTTAGGTATGCCTATATCTTTTTAGCTTTATTACTTATAGTTATCTCAACAACAAGCTGCAGTGATGAAACTGATCCGGTAATTCCACCTTCTGAACATTTTGAACCTGAAGGTTGGGTAGTTAGAGATGCGACAACAAAACCAATTCTTGTTGTATGGCAAGGTATAATCCAAACTACATGGAATTCCACTTCTGTTCCGGATACACTTTATGCACCACTTAATGCGCTATCGGATCACTTTACAGTAAAGTTTCTGGATATCAATAAAAATATTATAAATCCTCCAACCGATGCCGAT
>JBBQSH010000012.1:0-38596 GCA_038214015.1 Ignavibacteriales bacterium
AAGAAGTTTTTTCTCTTCAGTTATTGCAAATTGAGTATTAACAAATGGATTAAATGGTGAGTCTGTAAACTTAACTGCTTTAACGTACTTTCCTTCTGAAATCATGTTATTGATTATTTCACCATCAGCTTCAAAAAAATCTGCATTGATTGCAGCAATAACATTATAGCTGGAATCGTATAAAGATTTTACCATCTGGCTTGTTGTCTCTTTAGAGTTTAACAGATTGTTAGCTTTAACAGTTCTAAATTCATAATTATTTGTCGAAAGATCGATTTTTAATATGTCGATTGAAAGCGTATCAATTGTGTTGATTATCTTTTTAAAAACAATGCCTTTATCAATTAATTGCTCCTGAATTTTTATTTGTGGATAAACATTGATCGCAAGTAAAATCGAAATGATAATGAACTTTATTTTCATAATATGATCCTGAATAAATGATGAAACTCTGAGTAGAAAATTAAGTAATAAATCTTAGAAGAGTTGCAGGCAATTATGGAAAATTATTTAATCAAAATTATTGAACTGGCTGATGTATATTTGCGCATCAAAAAAATTATGATCACTATTATTCTATGTCGATAAACATTACACCTGTAATACTCTCAGCTTTAGAACTTGAAGTCCATTTTGGTGAACAAGTTATTCTTAATAAAGCCTTGCTAAGCGTTCACGAAGGCGATCGTATTGGTTTGGTGGGCAGAAACGGTGCGGGTAAATCAACTTTCTTAAAGATTATTTCTGGATTGATGCCTCCTGACTCAGGTGAAGTTGCCAAGAAAAAAGATTTAATTGTAGGATTTCTATCGCAGGAGTTTACTTTAGATGAATATAAAAATGTTTATGAGAATATTCTTGATGGGGCTTCATTAGAATTAAATCTTTTAAAGGAATATGAAAGCACTCCTTTTGATGCAGTCAATAAACATCATCTTGAAGAAAAAATATTACGACTTGATTCCTGGAATCTTGATAAAAGAATTAATATGCTGATTGATTCTTTAGATGCCCCCGCTGCGGATAGAGATATTAAGACACTTTCCGGTGGAGAGAAAAGACGCGTAGCACTTTGCCGTGCGTTAATATCAAAACCCGATTTACTTATTCTTGATGAACCAACTAACCACCTTGATACAAAATCTATAGAGTGGCTGGAAGATTTTCTTGCTCAGTATAGCGGCACCTGCATATTCGTAACTCACGATAGATATTTTCTTGATCGAATTGCAAACAGAATTGTTGAACTTTCATCGGGCACATTTTATTCACATCAAGGTAACTATACAGAATATTTGATCAATAAATCCGAACGACACGCAATTAAAGAAGTTGAAGAACGTAAACGTCAGATGTTTTTGCGTCGTGAACTTGAATGGGTAAGACGCGGGCCTAAAGCGCGCAGAACTAAAGCTAAAAGCCGACTTGATACTTATCATGAAGTTGCATCTCAAAATAATTATGAAGTTGAACTGGATGTTGATTTGATTATTCCACCTGCAGATCGACTTGGTAAAAAAGTTTTAGAGTTTAAAGATGTGGGTGTAAAACTTGGTGAAAAACTATTATTCAAAAATTTTAATTTCATTTTTGAGCCCGGTAGAAAAATTGGAGTGGTTGGTCAGAATGGTATTGGTAAAACTACTTTGCTTAAAATGATTCTAGGTTCAATTCCTCCAACTATGGGTAAAATGGAAGTCGGTGAAACAACTCAGTTTAATTATGTGGATCAAGCAAGAATACTATTAAATGATGATGATACAGTTATAAAAGCTATCGGTGGTGGAAGTGAAACTGTTAGGTTTGGTAAACAACAGCTAAGTATCTGGACTTATTTGCGAAGATTTCTTTTTACCGATGATAGAATAAATACTCTCGTCGGAAGATTATCAGGTGGTGAGAAAAGCCGATTAACTCTTGCAAAGATTTTATGCAACGGCGGTAACTTTCTTATGCTTGATGAACCAACTAATGATCTCGATTTACCAACACTAAGAATTCTTGAAGAAGCGCTTTCAGCTTTTGATGGTTGTGTGGTGGTAGTAAGTCACGATAGATATTTTCTTAATAGAATTTGTGATGGAATATTAGCATTGGAAGGCAACGAAGAAATTTTTTACAGCGAAGGTGGATATGATTTTTATATCGAAAAGAAAAAGAAACGAAAGTTAGATTTTAGAGAATCAACACAAAAAGTGGCAACTGAAGATTCCAGGATCAAAAACAAGCAAAAAAAACTTAGCTATAAAGATGCTATGGAGCTTACACAGATTGAAGAAAAAATTATGCAAGCCGAATCCGAAGTGGAAGAAATTGAAAAAATTTATAGTTCTCCGGATTTTTTTGAAAAATACGCATCTCAAACAAACGAGTTAAATATTAAACTCGAACAGGCAAAAGAAAATGTTAAAAAACTGTATCATCGCTGGGAAGAATTGGAAAATTTGAAAAACAGTTTTTCATAAACTCATTATAGATTCTGTTGATTAAAAAAGTTTAGTGAAATGCAAAAAAAATAAGGGAGCCTAAACTCCCTTAAAATAGTTACTTAAATACTAATCTTTTCTGATTCAATTCACTTTATCAACTAAAGATAAAAACTCATCAGCATTCACAAATCCTGTTAATCTTTTTATCTCATTTCCTTTGGAATCAATTATAAGTACTGTTGGCATACCTATTACTTTAAATCGTTTTCTAAGAGATTCATTTGTTTCATTGTTTTTTGTCATATCAACTTTATAAACAGTAAATCTCTCAAATTCCTTTAACACTCGTTTATCAGAAAAAGTTAACGCATCTAATTCTTTACAAGGGATACACCAATCAGCATAAAAATCTATTACCATTCTTTCATTGTTCTTGAGTGATGCCTCATAATTTTCTAAACTGAATTTTTTCCATTCAGGTTCAAGTTTTTCTGATGGGATTAGAGCATAGATTGAAATTGCAAGTACGATTACGGAAAAAATAGTTTTAAATATTCTAAATCCTTTTGCATCATTAGCAGTTTTATCTACAAGAAGTAAAATAAGAGCAGCAATAATTCCAAAGATTGGAAGTGTGTAACCCTGTATAGCCTTTGGTAAAATTGGATCCAAAAAGTAAAACGCCATTCCAACTAACAAGAAACCAAAAATATGTTTAACACCTTCCATCCATAAACCGGCGCGTGGTAAACTTTTTATTTTTCCTGAGAAAATAGCAAGTAGTAAGTAGGGTAATCCTAAGCCGAGTGCAAGTACAAAGAACATTAAAAATCCATATAGTGGATCCGCTTTTGCGGCTACATATGTTACGAGTCCAAATACAAAAGGTCCAATACACGGTGCGGCAACAATCCCCATCGTTAAGCCCATAAAGAAAGCACCAAAAGCTCCGCCCTTTGCTCCACCTGCTTTCATCACCCAGGAATCTGGAAGCTTAAATTCATAAACACCAAATTGACTTAGAGCCAGAGCAACAAATAACAGAGCAATAATGATAATTACAATTGGGTTTTGCAGAAGACTTCCAAATACGGCTCCGCTAAGTGCAGTTACTATGCCGACTACAGAGTAAGTAAGAGCCATACCAAGCATATATAGTAATCCAAGCATTACTAAACGGCTGGTCTTTCCTTCTGATTGTCCGCCAAAGTATCCAATTGTTATTGGTATAAGCGGATATACACACGGAGTAAGATTTAATGCCAATCCTGCTAGGAAAATAAAAATTAAGCTTAAGAACAGTCCGCTATTTTCGAGTGTAGATGCAATCGAACTATCATCATTATTTTCAACTTTTGAAACTTCTGTTTTAACATCTTCAACGTTAGGATTTTCATCTATTCTCTGAACTGAATTTATATCATTAGCTATAGTATCAACAGGAGTTATAATTTCTTTTTGAGATTCTGCCTCAGTTTTTTTCTCAATAACTTCTAACTCAAATTCTGTAGTTGTAACATTTGGAGGTAAACAAGAAACATCATTGCATGCCTGATAATCCAAAGTAACAATAACCTTTTGTTTACCTACTGGAGAGTTTGTATTGGTTATAAAAGTAAGTTTAGCATTAGAACTTGCTTCATAAACAGAAACAGGCTCTTCTGAAAAAGATAATTTAAGGTCTTTAGCTTGAGGATACTTTACTGTTGAAAGTTTTAACCCGCTACCTTTAGCAGTGATTTCACTTGGGATTAAAAAATCATCGTTAGGCTTATTTGAATTAATGTGCCAGGTTGGATTAACTTTAATTGATAAATTAACTGATACCGGTTCCCCTTGATATACTTTTAAGTTTTTTTCAACTACACTCAATTGAACAACATCCTGATTTTGAGCAAAGACTTGTAAGTCTAAGATCATAAAAATAATTATTGAAACACCAATTATCTTCTTGCTAATAAAATTCATTTATAATCCATTTTCTTTTGTACAAAATAACTATAGAATAACAAAACACCAGTACCAATAATAAGATGATACTTTGGTATAAAAAGTTTCAAGTCAATTACTTTGGATATTTCCATCCTTATCAAGAAGAATTGGATCACCAAAACCAAGTTCTTTTAATTTAGCCATTTGTGTTGCCTTGTCTCCAGCAATTAGATAAATCATTTTATCTGGATGAATATACTTTTGTGCAAGCATCTTATGCTGTTCAATTGTCATATCCGAAATTTGTCTTTCCTGATCTTTTACATAGTCATAGGGAAGATTGTACCACACAATCTGAGATAACATTCCGCGCAGCGCACCAATGGTTTCATATCGCAGAGCATTAGATTTGATTAATGCATCTTTAGTAAACTGAAGATCTTCAGTAGAAATACCATTTCTGTATTTTATCATTTCATCTCTGAAGATTTCAGCGGATTCTAGAGTAGCATCTGATTGAACGCCCGCAGAAGCGACAAAATAACCTGGAAATTCAGAACCGGTAAAACTTGTCCTTGCACCGTAAGTGTATCCTTTTTCTTCACGTAAAATTAAATTTACTATTCCATTAAAACTGCCGCCAAGTTTGTAATTCATAACGGTTGCTTTAAAATAATCGGGATCAGTAAAAGTTAAACCAATCGATCCAATACGGATTTCAGATTGTTTAGCTCCTGGAAAATCCACAAAGTAAATTTTTGAAGAACTGAGCGCATTAAATGTATAAGGCAATGGAACTGTAATATCAGTTTTTTTCCATTTTGTTTCGAAGATTTTAAATACATCGATTGCATTATCTTCATTAATATTTCCAGCAATTGTTATGTTTGCATTCTGAGGTGAAAATCCCGTGGTGTAATAATTTTTTAGATCGTCTAAAGTTAATGCAGCAACTGATTCTTCAGTTCCAGCAATATTTTTAGAGATGATGTTGTCATCACCATAAATAAGCTTTGAAAAAACTAGTGATGCTGTCGTACTTGCAGAAGTTTTACTTCTTTTTATACCCTCAATCGTTTCGTTTTTTAATCTATCAAATTCTTTAACATCCCATCGTGGTTCAAATAAAATTTCATCAACAAGTTTAAATGTTTCTGCAAATTTAGTTGATAGACAATTTACTCTAATTAAAACTGCTTCATCAGTTGTAATAACATGAATTCTGGAACCAAGATCTTCTATAGCTTGCTCTAACTCTAGTGGAGTTTTATTCTGTGTTCCCTGCATCAACATTTTGCTAACAAGATTAGCAGCACCCACTTTATTTATATCATCTAAAAGCAAGCCGCCTTTTATAGCAATTTGAAAATCAACAAGCGGTAATTCGTTTTGTTCAATTCCCAAAATTTTTATTCCGTTTGATAATTCTGTGTCCCAAATTATTTGTTCTTTTAATAATGGATCAGGACCATTAGAAGGCTGCTTTGAACGATCAAATTTGGAATCAATATTTTCAACCTTAACCAGATTTTCAGGCAGATTTTTTATTTTAATACTTTCTTCTTCGGTAAATGATTTAATGTTATCACCTGAAATTATAAACAGCGGAGAATTATTTGCGGCAAGCTCTAGTTTACCATTAGGAACAACACTTAGAATTACGTACTTCTGATCTTTAATAAACTTGTTATAAACTCGCCAAACATCTTCAGATGTTACAGAAAGACTGTTATTTAAATCTGTATTAAGAAAATCCGGAGAACCTGCAAATATATTGTAACTAGCTAGCTGACGTGCCTTACCAAGTACGCTTGAAATTCCATTATAAAATCCTGTTTCAATTCCAGCTTTAGTTCTTACAAGATCATTTTCTGTAAAACCGTCTTTTTCAAATTTAGCGAATGCTTCTTTTATCGCACTCTCAACTTCGGATAAGTTTTTATTTGGAAATGTTCTTATACGAATTCTGAAATCACCGGCAACTTCGCTGCTGTTATTAAATGTAATTACAGATGGAGCGAGTTTTTTATCTTCTACAACTATTTTGTAAAGAGGAGATTTTTTCCCTCTTCCAATCAAATCAGCTAAAACATCTAATGCATAGCTGTCAATTGTGAACTGTTCTACTGTTGGAAAAAGCATTGTAAGTTCTGGAGACTGTGCAAAATTATCTTCATAAGAAGCGCGCTTCCAGGTATCAAGCTTAACTAATTGTGGTTTTAAAGGTACTACAGGAGCGGAAGGTTTTATCTCACCAAAGTATTTTTCAATCCATTCTTTTGTCTGATCAATATCAAAATCTCCAGCAACTACAAGTGTAGCATTATTTGGTCCATACCATTTTGTATAAAATTTATGAACGTCTTTTAAAGTTGCATTTTGTAAATCTTCAAGAGCACCAATTGTAGTCCAGTTGTATGGATGACCTTCGGGATAAAGTAACTTACCAATAAGGTAACTTGTTTGTCCGTAAGGCTGATTATTGTAATTCTGTCTTTTTTCGTTCTGCACGACTTGCTGTTGATTTAAAAAAGCATCATATGTTACAGTTGGCAGCATAAATCCCATTCTGTCTGATTCAAGCCATAGGGCCAACTCCAGAGCGCTGTTTGGCACGATCTCAAAATACATAGTGCCATCTTGCCAGGTACCACCATTTAAAGTACCACCACTGCCCTGTATTAGCTTAAAGAATTGATCTTGGGGAACGTGCTGAGATTCCTGAAACATAATGTGCTCAAACAAATGGGCAAATCCTGTTTTGCCTGGAGTTTCACGATTAGAACCTACATGGAATTGTATTGCAACCGCAGCAATCGGATCAGATTTGTCTCGATGAAGAATTACCTGCAAACCATTTGCTAAAGTGTACTTCTCATAATCAAGTGTAAAATCGGTTTGAGGTTTAATCGAAGTTATTAGAAACAGAAATGATAACAAATACGATTTATTAAATAAATTAAAGTTCATTTCATCTCTCCTGTAAATTGTTCCAAAAAATTCTCATCAAATATACAATAGTCATAAAACAAAGTAACATGCAATAAAAATGGTACAATAGACAATGGTAATTATCAATTGAAGAATTATGGTTGAAAGTATTGAAATCTTATCTGATAATTTAGAGTCAAATCGATGTGCGATAAATTACTTTTAAAAAGTACTGTTTATAACATTGTAATGCAATAACCGGACTTTGTCGGAACGGCGGGATTTGAACCCGCGACCCCTTGAACCCCATTCAAGTACGCTACCGGACTGCGCCACGTTCCGAAACTTATAATTTTGATACTAATAGTTCTAATAAACTTTTAACTTCTTCAAGATCATTTTGAAGTGCCGTTTTTTCTCTCTTATAATTTTGTGGATCTTCATTCCCAATCATTTCTTTATCAACTTCACTTGATTGCAATACTTTTTCTGGTGCATAATTTTCCAATATTTTTTTTGCACCTTCAATAGTGTATTTGCGTTCTCTTAACAAAGTTTTGATATGAAGGATAAGCTGGATTTCTTTATTCGTATAAATCCTGTTGCCAGCTCTGTTCTTTTGTGGTTTTAACTGCTCAAACTCAGTTTCCCAATATCTAAGAACATATTGTTCTATGTTTGTAATTTTACTTACTTCACTTATAGAATAGTAAAGTTTCTTTATTGACAAATCCTTCATAGGCTTCTTAAAATTGTTTAATCGAAAATAACTAATCCTTTTAATAATATCAACTTTATAGACTTATTTAATTTTATTATTAGTGGATCTAACTAACTCATATGGATTGAGTAAATATCATGCTTTAGCGGCCAAATTGATTTAAGAAATTAGTGAATATTTATTTAATTAATTTTGTAAGAAGATATGCAGCAGCCAGGTAACTGTTTTCTTTGAATCCAGAAATGTAACCGTTTGTATTTTTAGCAGTTAGTAAGTTTTGTCTGTATTCTTCCCTATTTGAAAGATGTGATAAATGGACCTCGATTTTTGGAATTTTACAAATTTCAAGTGCGTCTAAAATTGCTATTGAAGTATGAGAATATCCGCCAGGATTTATTATTATACCATCATAATTTTCATCAGCTGATTGAATTGCAGAAACAAGTTCACCTTCAAGATTTGATTGGAATGATGAAAATTCTATTGCAGGAAATTCTTCTTTAAGGAGATCGATTATCTTTTCCAGGTTTAGGGAAGTGTATTTAGTTTCATCTCTCCTAGATAACATATTTAAATTGGGTCCGTTTATAACAAAAATTTTCATTTTAGATCTCCCATTTCCTCAATTAACTCTCTTAGTTTGGGATTAAGATAAATTTCATCAACGCCAAGTTCTTTCAAGGCAACAGATAGAATCATCGCTTTGCGTTGTAGATTTGCATTTTTATTAATTACGATAACCTTACTCTCTTTTAAAAGGCAATAACCACCTTTAAAGTCACCTTTCTCAAATCTTACCGAAGCACCAAGTTGATCAGCAACTGATCTTAAATCCTGTATTATTTCTTCAAATTCTTTTTCTTTTAATTTCATCTTTATAAAAATCTAATCTTTTTTTGTAAGTGGTTGAAACACTATAAAATAATAAAATGAAATATATGTTAATATTGCCACAATAGAATAACTACTTAAATCTTTAATTCTATCCCTAAGTAAATTTATAACAGTGTTCGAATCAAAAGAATTGCTGTAAAGCATCATAATCACTTTGTAATCTATCAACATTAAATAGATTTCAAAGGGTGTGGTTATAAGAATTGCTATAAGAATAATGAATAACCATCCGATGAACCTAAGATTGATTTTAGAAGTCAAATAAAACAGGATGGTAGCTGTAAACATTATTATAAATGCAGCAAAATGTACTATGAATGAGGGGAACATGGAGAATAATATTCCATTAACATTCTCATTGTTAATATAACTTCTCAGTATTAAATCTGGTCCTTCAAATAATTGATACACTAAAAATAATCTGGAAATATATGATCCTACCCATACTGCAGCTGAGATTAAAGCAAGCACGGCAAATATTTTAGATAATATCGAAATATTCTTCATAGTTAACTCAATAAGTTATAGCGAAAATAAATAAAAAAGTTGATACTTTCTTTGAGTTATTTCTACACTCCTGATTAAAATAAATCTACTAATATCGGATTTGGCTTCACAATAATGTATAAGATTAACTTGAACACATAAATTGATTAGGATTGGGAGCAAATGAACAAGATAAATAAAGGGATAAGTATTATTAGATATTCTTCGAGCTGAAGAAGATTATTTTAATAATAATGCTATATACTATATCAAATACTCTTGTTAACAACTTGATTATAAATTAATTAGTTGATTTGTATAATTTAAATAAAAGCCTATACTGTTCTATTTTTTAGAATAGTATTTCTGATCTTGTCAGAAGGAAATGAGTCCAGATAATCAATTGTATAATGCAATCCCCTGCTTTCTTTCCTTTGTTTAGCAGATTTAATTATTGTATGGGAGCAAGTTATAAGATTTCTCAATTCTAAAATTCCCTGGAAAACAATTGTTCTTTTATATAATTTTTCAGTTTCTAAATAAAGATTATGTATTCTTCGTTCTGCTCGTTCCAATCTTAAATCTGATCGAACAATCCCAACATAGTCCCACATAGTTTGTTTCACTTCATTTATACTATGAGTGATTAGAACTTTCTCATCATAAGTTAGTGTTCCGGATTCATCCCAATCCAATAATTTTGGAATTTTAATTTCTGTTTTAGCAAGGAATTCTTTAATAGAAATTGAACATCTGTAAGCATAAACAAGGGCCTCCAAAAGAGAGTTACTTGCTAGTCTATTTGCCCCATGTACACCTGTCATTGTCACTTCTCCACTTGCATACAAACCAGTTAAAGAAGTATGTCCATTTAAATCAACTACAATTCCACCACAAGCATAATGTGCAGCAGGTACAACAGGTATAAATTCATTTGTAATATCAATTCCATTCTTTAAGCAGGTTGAATAAATATTAGGAAAGTGCTCAATTATATCATTAGAGTTTTTATGAGTTAAATCAAGGTAAACAAAATCATCTCCTCGCTTTTTTAATTCATTATCTATTGCACGTGCAACAATATCTCTCGGAGCTAATTCTTTTCTTGAATCATAGTTCTCCATGAACAAATTACCGTCTTTAGTTCTGAGTAATCCACCGAATCCTCTTACAGCTTCTGAAATCAAAAATGAGTGTCCATCAAAATCAGAATTTGTTTTGGTGCTATAAAATGAAGTAGGATGAAATTGAATAAACTCCATATTTCCAAGTTCAACTCCAGCACGGTAAGCCATTGCAAAACCATCACCTGTGGCAATTAGCGGATTAGTTGTATGAAGATAGACTTGTCCTAATCCACCTGTAGCCAAAACCGTTGCCTTAGCAGCAATTTTTATTACTTCATTTTGAGTTGAATCTAAAATATATGCTCCCCAACAATTCTTATTTTTATTTAATGATTCTGATTTGCCAGAGATATTGTGTTCAGTTAAAAGATCAATTGCAATTGCATTTTCAAAGATTGTAATATTTTCTTTTTCCTCAACAGAATGAATTAATGCACGCTCAATCTCCTGTCCTGTCAAATCTTTTGCATGAAGAATCCTGGACATCGAATGACCACCTTCTTTTGCCAGATCAAAATCATTACCCTTTTTTGTAAACATTGTTCCTATATCAATAAGATCTTTAATTCGGTCGGGTCCTTCTTTTACCATCGATTCAACCGCTTTTCGATCACATAATCCTGCTCCTGCAACCAAAGTATCCTTAACATGCTTTTCAAAAGAATCATTCGGATCAATAACTGTGGCAATTCCACCCTGCGCATAATTTGTATTTGATTCCGCTTTATTTTTCTTTGTAACAAGTATTACATCTGCATATTCTGATATTTTTAGTGCAGCAAATAATCCTGCAATCCCGCTCCCGATAATCAATACATCAGTTTTAATTGACATTTTAATTCCAATTATTTTTAATTAAATAATGAGTTAAAATACTTAATTGAGGATAATTAAAAAGAGTATTACAAAGCAAAAATAATTTTTGAGGAAATATAAAGTACCGCAAACCAATTTAGGAAGAAAAATATGGTTGTAAAAAAAGAAAGTGTTTTGCTCAAGTTTATTATTACTATGCTCCTATATATCAAATAGAATGACCAAGTTATGGTAATGAGTTCAAATCCGATTAAGATGTATGTAATTAATGGTTTAATCTCAAATGAATATGGATTGTTAGAGAAAATATCCCCTCCCAAAACAACTAACTCAACAGGGAAAATAAAAACTAATCCAAATAGATAAGGAATAAAAGAGTATGCATTAACAGAATATATATCTTTGAATCTAAGCTTAACTTCTTTTTTGCTGTATATATTTTTCTGTACTAAACTAAATGAAATGATCAAAAGTGAGGTTATAATAATTGCTAACACTAAGCTTACAATAAAAGATGTTATTACTCCATTCATTCCCAATTCTGGTACCGAGAAAAATCTTGCAATTATCAAATTCTTTATTGCAATAAAAAATGTTATAAAGATTATAAAATTCTTGTGCTCAGCAAAAATAATATTTCTGAACGCCTTTTCTGGATCTTCAATAATTAATCGAATTGTATCCCATAAATCAATATTTACAATTCTTTCTCTCAGGTAGGATTTACATTCTGAGCAGATGTTTTTATAAAGAGGATTTATGAGATTGCACTTTTTACATTTTGTATGTTCGAATAGCATATTTAATTTCTCTTAAAAATTAACCCTTACATTTAACATTTTTGCCCCGGTCATATAATTTTCATCAACACTAAAATCAAAAAGATGCGCATCCACATAAGCATCAACAAGATTTAGGAAATAAGTTAATAAGAGATATATGGCAAATTCATCCCGCTGATCCCGATAAAAATTTCTGTAATTTAAATACAAGTCATCACCAGTTTGAGAGTATAGATTTTTATAATCAATATAATTATTGTTATTATCAATCCACCCATATACAAACCATCCCATTACACCCCATATAACAGGTGCTTTCCAATAAGATTCATTGTAAATTTGTCCCCACCCAGGCAAAATCGCACTTCTTCCAACTGCGCCCCATGGAGACTTTTGCATAACAAAAACATCTGAACTGATTGTTGTCGTATCTTGAACTTCAGTTGTATCCTGCTGTGAGAATAAACTTAAATTAAGAAGGATGATAAGTGAAAGTATCTTAATTGTATTTGCTGTCAATGATTTCAAAAAGTTCAAATAATCTTTCTAATTCATCGTGGGAGAAAAACTCTATAATAATTTCGCCGCCGCCGTTCTTATCTTGTTTACACTGAACTTTTGTACCGAATATTTTTCTTAACTTATCTTCAACATCATTTAAGTTAGAATTAACAGATTTTTTTGGTTTTATGGTAAATGATTTTTTACTTGGAATTCCTTCAGCGATAAGTTTTTTTGTAAGATATTCTACTTTTCTTACGGATAAATTATCCGTGAGAATTCGTTCAAGTGCATAAAGTTGTAAGTCTTCTCCAGGTAAATTTATCAATGCTCTTGCATGTCCTGCAGATATACTTTCATCAACCAAACATTGCTGAATTTTATCCGGAAGTTTTAATAATCTTATTGAGTTAGCAATTGTGGTTCTGTCTTTTCCTACTTTATCAGCAATTTGTTCCTGTGTTAAATGGCATTCATCCATCAATCTTTTATAAGCTCTGCTTACTTCAATTGGATTTAATGTTTCTCGTTGAATATTTTCAATCAACGCAAGAGCTAGCATTATTTCATCTGAATCAACCTTGATTATGTATGCGGGAATTTCCTTATAGCCAATATCCGTGTAAGCACGCAATCGTCTTTCACCCGATACTAATTGATATTGATTTCCTGCAACACGCCTTACAGTTATAGGCTGAATTAAACCATTTGCAATTATTGATTTCTTTAGTTCTTCAAGAGTAGCAGGATCAAAATTTAATCTAGGTTGGAATGGATTTGGTGAGATAAAATCAACTGCAATTTTGGCAAGAACATCAACCTGTTTTCCATCATCAAATTTAATGTTAGAATAGTCGGGATTCTTTTGTTCCTCATTTTCATTAAATCTGTTTGGATTGATTAACGCATCCAATCCTCTTCCTAAACTTGATTTCATCTTGCTCATATCATTAGTTATTTAAAATACCTGAGTTATTTTCCAGAAATTCGGAGGCTAAAGCCATATAATTTTGTGCACCGCTTGAGATTGCATCGTAAAGAATTATTGGTTTGCCGTAACTTGGGGCTTCTGAAATTCTAACATTTCTATTGATTACTGTGTTATAAACTTTATCACCAAAATACTTTCTAACTTCTTCCGCCACCTGATGTGATAATCTTAATCTCGTATCAAACATTGTAAGCAATACGCCTTCAATCGCTAAATCTTTATTAAAATGCTTTTTAACTATGTTGATTGTATTAAGCAATTGACCTAATCCTTCTAATGCAAAATACTCGCACTGAACAGGAATAAGAACCGAGTTGGATGCCGTAAGAGAGTTAAGTGTTAGCAAACCTAAAGAAGGCGGACAATCTATCAGAATATAATCATACTTATCATTTACTTCTGCAAGAGCACTCCGCAAAAGAGTTTCACGATTCTCTAAATCAACCATCTCAATTTCTGCTCCAACAAGATTTATGTTTGATGGAAGCATATCAAGAAAAGGCATAAAGGTATTAATTATTACTTCGTTAATATTTCTGGTACCAACCAATACTTCATAAACAGATGGAGTTTGGTTGGTTACACTTAATCCCGAAGATGAATTTGATTGTGGATCGATATCTACCAATAAAGTACGCTTTTCGGCAGCAGCCAGCAATGAAGATAAATTGATGGTTGTGGTTGTTTTACCCACTCCACCTTTCTGATTTGCTATAGAAATTATTTTTGCCATCTAAATAGAATTGTTAAAAAATTGAGTTTAAAGATAATCCAATGAAAGTTATATATAAATAGTTAAAGTTATAATTCTATCTCTTCACCAAATGATAAAACTTTACATTTTTTGTCATTAGCTTCAACAAGAGTTTTAAATTCTTGTGGATCAGAATTTATTACAGGAAAAGTATTATAGTGAATTGGAATTGCCATTTTGGGATTTGCCAATTCCACGGCTTTGGCTGCGTCTATAATTCCCATTGTAAAGTTATCACCAATTGGAAGAAGCATATAATCGATTGGATTCATTTCACCTATTAATTTCATATCATAAAATAATCCTGTGTCGCCGGTATGATAGATAGTTATGCCTTCAATTGTAACCAAAACTCCTGATGCTTCTCCAGTATATTGATTATCAGGTGAAAGCGAACCGTGATGTGCAATCGTAAATTTAACTCTGCCAAATTCAAAATTATGTGCCCCACCAATGTGCATATTGTGAGCGTTAAGTCCTTTAGATTTAACCCATTCAGCCAATTCATTAACACAAATAAATAGTGAGTTACAGCGCTTACCAATTTTCAATCCATCACCAACATGATCTCCATGACCATGTGTAAGAATAATAAACTGTGCATCAACATCTTTAGATTTTACAGGACTGACAGGATTATCATCCAAAAATGGATCAATCAAAATTTTTATCCCATTGTTGGTTGTAATTTGAAAAGCTGAGTGACCAAAATATCTTAGTTTCATAACTTTTTCTCCTCTGTTAAGATAGTTGTTTTAAAAAATCTTTTAGGATTTTGCTTAAAGTAAATTTCATTAATTCTAACTTAAATTTTTCCTCTAATAAAATTTTCTTTTCATTTGCTTTTGAGATTATATCGGTATCAATTTTAATTTGATTATCTGTAACTAAATAATTTATATTTTCTAATGAAATATCAACATCCCTAACATTTCCTGAAAGATCCTGAAGTAATTGAACTTTATTATAAAACTTTATAAATATTTTCTTATCATAACAAACGATGAACAATTCCATAGAATATCGAACTCTCCTTAAAGCAATCCTAACATCGTGTAAACTCTCCACAGATGGATCTTTAAAGTATTTTTCTATATAAGACAACAAACTTTCAATTCGGTTTCTTAAAATCTGGTCTGCTGATTTCTTAAACTGTTTTGTGCCTTTTAACTTTTCTATTTCCCATTTGCGCTTCATAGTATTTTTACTTGAATAGTATTTTTATAAAACCAAGTATTGCTTTAATAGGATTCATTTTACTTTCCTCATTTCCGTAAATAGTTGAAATATTTATAAAACCGATCTTAAACCCTGTACGAGCAGCATATATTATCATTTCACTTTCAGCTTCGTATCCTGATGAATATGATTTTACTTTTTTTAGTACAGTAGTTTTATAACCACGGTAGCCGCACTGACTATCCAAAATCTTTTGTCCGGTTTTTAAAGATAGTATTGACGATGTAATTTTATTACTAAGTATTCTCTGAATCGGCATATCTTTAGTATCATTTAATCTGTTGCCAATAACAATATCAAAATTACTAAGTTGTGAAATAAATTCAGGAATGAATGCAGGATTATGCTGTTTATCAGCATCAAGTGTGATTACAATATCGAAGTTTTGTTTATTACTTTCATTAAATCCAATTTGAAGAGCATATCCCTTGCCATAATTACGATTTAACGAAATTACCTGCACTCGCTCCAAATTATTGATGGTTTTTTTTGATCCGTCAGAGGAACCATCATTTATTGCAATTACATTATCAACAAAATTTAGAGTTTCAGTAACAACATCAAATAAAAAATCTTTTTCATTAAAAAAAGGAATAACTGCACAAACTTTAGTTTTTTGATTTAAGTTGTTCAATAAAACCTTTCCAGCCTTTTTTTTCTGGACCCTTTAACAAAGAATTCAGTCGTCGTTTAAGTGCATCTTTTGAGAGCCCTTTTGTAAGTTCACCATTTTCAGCGATCGAAATACTTCCGGTTTCTTCAGAAACTATAACGCTGATAACATCTGCTTGCTCCGAAATTCCCAATCCTGCACGATGCCGCATTCCTAAACTCATACCTTTAACAGAAGTCTGCTGTGAAAGCGGCAAAGTACATCTGGCAGCTTCTATAAAATTTTTATTTACGATTACTGCCCCATCGTGTAATGGTGATCTTGGATAAAAGATGGATGTTAAAAGTGATGCGCTCAATCGTGCATTTAATATTTCACCTGTCTCAGCAAATCCTCTTATGCCAGAGGATTTTATTAGAACAATTAAGGCGCCGTGCTGATTCTGTGATAACCGGAATGCAGCTTCAGCAATAACATCAGCAACTTCATGTGATTCAGCTTTAGCAAAAACTTTAAAGAAAGGATTACGTGCCAATAAAACTAACAATCTTCTTATTTCAGGTTGAAATAATATTACAAATGCGATCACCCAAATATCGGTTATCAATCTTAACAGCCAGCTTACTGCTCTAAAATTTAATACCTGAGCAATAAATGAAACTAAAATAATTACCAGCAGCCCGATAAATATTTGCGCTGCAATAGTTCCGCGAAGAGTAGTATAAAGCTTATAAAAGATGAACGATACAATTGCAATATCGATTACATCGGATAGTGTTATTGTTAGAAAACCTATTTTGAAAAGATCTATCATTATATATTAGAGAATTTGTGCAACTAATTTAACTAATTGATTACAATATTTTACATTGTGCGTGCGAATTATTCTTGCTGATTTAATAACAGAAATTGTTTCTAATATTATCGTACCAATTTCTCTTTGATCATTATCAAGATTTAAAGTTTTTCCAATGAAAGATTTTTTGGATAGTCCAATCATTACCGGATAACCGAGTGATTGGAAGTAATCCAATTTTTTAATTAAGGTAAAATTATCTTCAATTCGCTTTCCGAAACCTATACCGGGATCAACAATTATTTTGTCAACATTATTCTGTTTTGCTTTTATACTTTGCACAAGTAAAAAATCATAAACTTCTTTTACAACATCACTGTACTCAGGATTTTCTTGCATCATTTTTGGATTCCCTTTTATGTGCATTATAACAATGCCAGAATTGTATTCTTTAGCAACATCAACCATCTTTTCATCAAAAGTTAAACCGCTTATATCATTTATTATTTGTGCACCAGAATCCAGAGCCTGTTTTGCGACTTCGCTTTTTGTTGTATCAATGGAGATAATTATGTCTTTTCTTTGCTGATGAATATTCTTTATTGCAGGAATAGTTCTTCGCAATTCTTCTTCAAGTGATACAGGATCAGAACCCGGCCGAGTTGATTCGCCCCCGATATCGATAATATCTGCACCTTCATCTATAAGTTTTAATGCGTGATTAACTGCTTCATCAATGGAAAAATATTTTCCTCCGTCAGAAAATGAATCGGGTGTAATATTAACAATCCCCATTATTTTAGGACTGTTAAAATTTAAAATCTTATCGTTAAAGTTATATTCAATGTTATTCATTTATGGCACTAAAATTTACTGGACTAAACTTAAATAAAACTAAATAAAAAAAGCGGTGATAAGCCGCTTTGTTGAAATTAAAATACAAATAAAATATCAAGATGAAATCAAATTTTTTAATTCAGCGGTAGCAGCAGAAATATTATCATTATGGAATATCGATGAACCGGCTACAAAAACATCACATCCAGCTTTAAGAACTGACTTGATTGTTTTGTTATTAATTCCACCATCAACTTCGATTAAAAATTTTGCATTCAAAGAATTTCTTAATTCTACAGCTTCACTAATTCTTCTTTCAGAATTTGAAATAAAACTTTGTCCGCCAAATCCAGGATTAACGGTCATAATCAAAAGTAAATCAATATACTCTGCAATGTCCTTTAATGATGAAACCGGAGTGGATGGATTTATCACAACTCCAGCCTTTGCACCCAATTCCTTAATTTTATTTACCGTTCTATTTAGATGAACAACTTCTTCAAAATGAACAGAAATAATATCAGCACCAGCAATACGAAAATCCTCTAAATAATTATCGGGATTTTTAATCATCAAGTGAACATCAAGTGGAAGCCTAGTACATTTTCTGGCGGCTTTAACAACAACTGGACCAAATGTAATATTTGGAACAAAATGTCCATCCATAATATCACAATGAATCCAATCAGCACCACTCATTTCAACTAATCTTATTTGTTGGGCAAGATTAGAAAGATCGGCAGACAATATTGATGGTGCTAAAAGTTTCATTTAATTCTCCGCAGGATATTCTGCACGATCCTGTATCGTACCCTCTTTCGTGATAAAAAGATCAACCATATTGCCGGAATTTAATTTGTTTCCTGATGCCGGATATTGATCTAGTACTGTATTAGGAAGTAGCGTACTAGAAATTTGATAGTTAACTTTTCCAACAGTTAGCGTGCTGTCGGAAAGAATTCTTCTGGCTTCAGTTAAAGATTTCCCTATTAAATCGGGAACTTCAATTTCGCCATCACCTTTACCAATACTAACGGATATTCCAACACCCTGTCCTTTTCTTAGACTGGTGCCTTCTGCAAATTGTTGATCAAAAACCATATCCTTTGGATGGGTTGAAGCCAATTCTTCAATTGATCCGAGTTTTAACCCGATTCTTTCTAAAGATAATCTTGCATCTCTTACAGATTTTCCTTTTAATAAAGGAACTGATATCACCTGATCACCGCCGCTAACAAATAAATAAACTGTTCTTCCCTCTTTTACCAGTTTTCCTGATTCAGGTTTTTGTAAAAATACTCTGCCAGGTGGAAGTGAAACTCCGAATGAAGTATCAGCAATAGAAGGATTAAAGTCCTCATCCTCTAAAGTTTGAAAAGCTTCTTCTTCAGTCATGCCAACCACGTTGGGAACATTAATTTCTGAACCGCTTACATATAACGGAAACAAAATAAAATCGAACACGAGAATTAGTGTAATAAGTATTCCTAAGGCGATAAGAAACTTTTTAACTAAAGGATATTGGAGAAGCTTTTTCATTGATTCAAATATATCAATAGTGCAAATTTTTAACAAACTACATTTGTAGCTGTTAATCATACTTTTATTCTTAAAATAATTAGATTGCAAGTGCTAAAGAGATTTAATTTTATGTACAAAAGCTATTACTATCTAAATCGACTAACACTTGAATTGAACGCAGTCCTGGTGGGAAGAAGAATTGAAAGCCTTTTTTCCCAGGATAAGGATCGTTTGATTATAAAGTTAGATGGATCTGAAGAATTATTTATTGAATTCTCGGTTAATCATTCCGAGCCTTTCATTAACATCAGGACCAAATATTCACGTGCAAAAAAAAATACGATTGAATTTTTTAGTGAATTGATTGGTAAAACCATTAAAGAAATTTTAATTGCATCTGATGATCGGATAATAAAAATTGTTACAAACTCAGGTGATTTAATTTTTGCGATTAGAGGTAAATACACTAATCTTTTTTTCAATTCGATAAATCTTATTCCATTTAAAAATGAGGATGAGGACAATCTAATTAAGTTCAAGCAGGAATTTGAGAATAAATATTTTCATAAAAGTCTAAATATTCCTGAATCGGATTTTATTGAAGGAAAGAGTATAGAAGAAATAAGGAATAAATATCGATTCATCGGGCGTGAGATTGAGAACGAAGTAAATGCCAGAAAACTCAATAGCGAAAGTGATTCCGAAATATTATTAAATGTTCTTCAAGATATTATTACTGAAGCTCCGGCAGTTTATTTTGATGATAATTCAGGCGAAGTCCATATCGGATTTAATTCACTTAAAATTTATTCAACATTTAAGAAAAATTTATTTGAAACAATGATTGAAGCCTTCAATCAATTTTTAAGTAAGAAATATCAGTATGAAGAAAAAAACAGCAAACTAAAGAAAGTAATTTCTTTTTTAGACAGAGAACTAAAGAAAATTTCTTCCCGATTAAATAATCTTCTTATTGTTATTGAAAAAGGTTCACAGGAAGAACAATTAAACAAGATTGCAAATCTGCTATTAATAAACTTAAACAAAATACATTCCGGGCTTTCAGAAATAGAAGTTGATGATATTTATTCATCTGGATCAAGAGTGAAAATTAAATTGGATACTAAGTTATCCCCTCAAAAAAATATTGATAGATATTTTGAAAAATCCCGTGATAGCAAAATTAACTTTGAAAAATCGAGCAAGTTATATTTAAGCACTAAAAAAGAGTATGAAAAATTACAATCATATCAACAACGAATAGATAGAAATCCAATTCTAGAGGATATAAATAAGATTATGAAAGAATTGAAAATAAAAGACGAAGAAAAGCAAAAATACATTGAAGATATAAGTTTAAAATTCAAACATTATGTAATCGATAAGAAGTATCACATATTTGTTGGTAAAGATTCAGTAAATAATGATTTATTAACAACAAGATTTGCAAAACAAAATGATTTCTGGTTTCATGCAAGATCGGTGTCTGGTTCTCACGTGGTATTAAGAATTGATAATGCTAAAGAAGTTGTTCCCAAGAGTATTCTTAAAAAAGTTGCTTCTCTTGCAGCTTACCATAGTAAAGCAAAAACAGCAGGTATTGTTCCTGTCTCCTACACCTTAAAAAAATACGTTGTAAAGCGCAAATCGCAACCTGCTGGTCAAGTTTCTTTACTAAAAGAGGATGTTCTGCTGGTTAAGCCGGAAATTCCTTGTGATGCAGATTACTTAACAGAGTAAATTATTTTATTTGAGTGCTTTGTACTTTGAGATAATAATTTTATCTTTTGCGCGTTATGTTAAAGAATTTGTATAAAAACAGTTAAAAATCTAAAGTACACAATTTCATTCACAAAATGAGGAAAAAAATGAAAAAACTAATTTACTTGTTCGTAATAGTAGGTTTGGTTGCAATGAGTCAACAAAACTATGCACAATTTAAGGATTGGGGTACAAAATTCGGTATTCGCGGAAGTATATTATTTCCAGAAAACGAATTTGCAAATTTAGGATTCAGTGGAAATGATAATACATCATTCGACTGGTTCAAAACATCATATTTAGGTGAGGCTTTCTTCGGTTTCGAATTATCAAAAGCCTTAGAATTATCAATAAACGCTGGCTATGGCAAGTATGCTGGCGCTGCTATTCAGGAAGAAGGAAGTGATTTTGGAGAATATGAAACCACAATTATTCCTATTTCTTTGCGTTTTAAAGTTAGTCCCTGGGATTTAAAGGGATGGAACCCTTACTTCTATGTTGGCGGCGGAGTTATGAATTTTAGCGTTGATACCAAACCTAATCTTGCTTCTCCAGGTTTAGTTGAAGAAGATGGTTGGGTAGCAATTGTTCCTGCTGGTATTGGTGCTGAATTTGCTCTTAGTGAAAGAGTATGGTTAGATTTTGCACTTGGTGGTACAATGTCTTCAACTTATGATCTTGATTCATATAGAGGTGCTACAGAAGATATTTGGGATTCTTATCTAAATGCTTCATTAGGTCTAACATTTGTTGGTGAAAACTGTAAAGCCGATAGAGATATGGACGGCTTAGGCAAATGCGATGAAGTTAAAATTGGAACAAATCCAGAAGTTGCTGATACTGATGGTGATGGATTATTAGACGGCGAAGAATATCTTACATACAAAACCAATCCTTTACAGGCTGATACAGATTTAGACGGTTTAACAGATTATGATGAAGTTAAATCTGCTGGTACTAATCCTTTAATTGCTGATACAGACGGTGACGGATTAAATGATGGTGAAGAACTTAATAAATACAAAACTGATCCTTTAGTTGCTGATACAGATAAAGATGGATTGAGTGATGGATATGAAGTTATTACCAGTTTAACTAATCCATTAAAAGCTGATACAGACGGTGATGGATTAAATGATGGTGAAGAAGTTAATAAATATAAAACCAATCCTCTTATCGCCGATACTGATGGTGATGGTTTAAGTGATTCTGAAGAAGTTCTTACACACAAAACCAATCCTCTTAAAGTTGATACAGATGGTGGAACAATTGATGATGGTACTGAAGTTAGAAGAGGTACCGATCCATTAATTGCTGAAGATGATGTTGTTAAGATTGGTGTTCCAATTGTACTTGAAGGTATTACCTTTGATGTAAACAAAACAAACATTAAACCTGAATCAGAAAATACATTAAGAAAAGCTCTTAAAACATTAACTACTTATACAGACATTTCTGTTGAAATAGCTGGACATACTGATAGCGATGGTAGTGCAAAGAGCAATCAAACACTTTCTGAAGGCAGAGCTAATTCTGTTAGAGACTGGTTAGTTCGTCAAGGTGTTGATGCTAAGAGAATATCAACTGTTGGCTACGGCGAAGACAAACCAGTTGCTGATAATAACACAAAAGAAGGCAAACAGAAAAACAGAAGAATTGAGTTCACAAGAACTAAATAATTATTAGTTAGATTTATATAAGGGTGTCTTTCGAGACACCCTTTTTTATTTATACCAGATGATTTTGTTGAATATTATTGAGTGATTTTAGGAATGATTTTTTTTGGTGCTGCATGTGGGATTAAATAAATAACTAATGTTCTCTGATGCAGAGTTTTGCTGTTATCATTTACTCCCCTTCTATTAAAATGATAAAATATTTTTGCTTGCTACAAAATTTAGATCTTTTCGCGAAATTCAAAAATTCTATTAAGTCTTACTTTAGATAATATCTCAAGAACATTTTGATTAACACCCGCTAAACTAAATTTAGCATGACGATTTGTAACAGTAGTAAAAGCATGAACGAGCATGCCAATTCCCCAGCTGGCAATATATTCCACCATAGACATATCTACAACTATTGAGTTTACACCTTTATCTAAAGTTTTTTGAACTGATTCCTGAAATACTTCTCCTTCTGTACCAAAAACGCTATGTTTATTGAACTTTATTATTGTGTAGTCTTCACGATCGTTAATATTTATTTCCATTCGTCACCTTCCAAATTTCTATTTATTTATAATTGTAAATACAAAAATATTTTATGCAATAAAAATGTAATTAAATACTTTGCCAATTATGCTATATTGCAAAATGACCCCGATCTAATGATATTGCCCTAAGCTTTAGAGCCCGTGTAAAAATCATGTATAACGTCACGCCGAGCGAAGTAGAGGTGTGAACCTGCCTGACCGCATACAGGTTTATTTCAAAATGTCCTTCTTCGACTTCGCTCAGATTGACGAATTTGGTTTTTCACACAATCTTTAAGTTGGAACCATTAAAGTTATTTACTTTAACTACAACAAAAGTTACATCATTCCGCCTCCGGCGGACAAGTTTCATTTTACCTTTATCACAACAAATGTAACATCGTCATCAGGTTCTCTTCCGTTCATCCACACATTTGCTGCGTTTGTTAAATGTTCTACTATTTGATTGGAATTTTTTTGTACCACAGACTTAAATTTATCCATTACTCTGGGATATCCATATTGTTCATCATTTACATTCTTTAGTTCTGCAAATCCATCACTCATCAGTAAAAGTGTATCGCCCTTTTCATATCTGATCTCTTTAAGTGTATAATTTGTATTCTTTATTCCACCCAATGGCAGATTGTTGCTGACAAACTCTCCTGCCTTTTGAGATTTATTTCTGAAGTAAAGCAGTGCTGGCATTCCTGCATTTGTAGCTATAAGCTTTTCCGGCGTTATTTGAACCGCTGCTAATGCCATCATCAATCTACCCAGGTGCATATCTTTTATTGAATTGTTAGTATTTTCAAAAAACGGTTTTAGTTCAATATTATTTTGGGTAGCGATAAAAAATGATTTCATAATAGAAACCATCATACCTGACATCATTCCGTGACCGGTTGCATCGCCAACAATAAAAGTTAAAGTTCCATCCTTATCAAGAATATAATCATAATAATCTCCGCCAACTTCTGTTGCAGTTTTCATATAAACTGCTATATCAAGATGTGAAAGTTTAGGAAGCGCTTTTGGCAGCATAGATAGCTGAAGCTGACGAGCATCTTCAAGTTCTTTTGTCTTGCGGTCATTATCCGCCTGGATAATTTTATTCTGTGCTTCTGCTTGTTTCAAATCAAGATGACGTATAAATGTAAGGTGGAAAACATCGGCAAAGCGTTTCATCAATTGAATTTCTTCTTCTTTAAATTTATCCTCACGAAAAGCGTAGAGTCCTCCTGCTGGGAACATTACGCAATAGTAATAATGTTTTGCAGATTCCAAATTTGCTGCATCTAGTTTTTGTTTGGGAATTTTGAGATTTGATCTATCCTGTATATTGTAATAATTTTCAAAATCTTTTCCAGTCAAAACATACGAATAATCGTGCTGACGCTGCCAGGAATCATATATACCTTCAAGTAAAGGGTGCCCTTTAAGCAACTCATCGCCGATAACTTGCACTAAACCGTTATCTTCATCAGAAGATGTTGTCCATACATCAACCTTGTTTCCACTCTTTCCATCAAATATTCCTATTCCACACCTTAAAGTTTTTAGTCCCAAACTATCCAATTCCGTAAAAACAGAGGCAACTGCGGAACTTAGGTCATCACTCTTATGCATTGACATTGCTTTTGCACGCACACGTTCAAGTGCTGATTCAATCTTTGCTTCCCTTGCCTGTGCTTCTGCTTTTTGAAGATCGAGAAAACGGGTGTAAGTTTGTTGAAATACTTTTCCAAAACGCATTAGGATTTTATTCTCCTCATCAGAATAGGGAGCGCCAGAAAAATTTTCGATGTACAAACCAACGTTCTCTAACAAGACTGTCGATCCTGCAAGGCCGGGGCAGCTTAAATAAAAATCTTTTGATGCTTCCGGTAACCCGGAAACATATGATAAAAGCTCATTGTAAAATTTGTTCTTTTCTTTAAAATCTAGATTGGTGGCAAAGAAGTCTGCACCTTTTTCTTTTGCTTCATTAAATTGATTTGCCCAAACAGACTCAAAATATGGATGCGTTATTTTAGAAGGAATGTACTGCTCATCAGCGATCCAAAAATGCCAATCGCCTTTTGGTTTATAATCAACTACAAAACCTGCATGGTCAACATTGATCTTTAAGTTTACGAACTGTTCATAAACAACCCGAATTACTTCTTTGAGCTCTTCGCTCTTATTCATCGCCAATGATGTTGAACGCACTTTTTCCAACGCTGTTTCTATCTGTGCTTCCCTTGCCTGTGCTTCTGCTTTTTGGAGATCGAGAAAACGGATATAAGCTTGTTGAAATACAGATCCAAAACGTTTAAATATCTCGTGAAATTCAGACAGCGGTTCGTAAGAAATTATAAAAAGATAGCCTTGTGAAAAGAACATTACATGGAAAAATATTTCTGAAATTGATTTTTGAATCTCATCAATATCTATGTTTGGAACTGCACTATAATTTTTAACGAATTTTAAATGTTCAAGCAGTTCATCCCCTTTAAGATTTATTTCAAGAAATTTCTCACCATTTTTCCATTTGGAATAAATAGCTTTATAAGCCGGAGCTTCGTCATACGGTGCAATAAAGGAGTCAGCAATTATTTCTCCAGTGATATCCGTAATCCATATCTCTCCCTCAGGTTCATTTTCTTTGAAAGTAACAATACCGCAGGTTCGTAGCTGTGAGGATTGAACACCCAAGTCAAGTAATTGCTTGAAAAGAACTGAAACAGTTACTGCCAGTTCCTCACTTTTATGCATTGCCATTGTTCTTGCACGAACTCTTTCCAATGCAAGCTGAATGTTTGCTTCTCTTGCTTGTGCTTCTGCTTTTTCAATATCCTCAAATCTTCGGTAAGCCAATTCAAAAACATTGCGGAAGCGTTTTAGTAAATTTAAATCTTCTTCACGCAATGGTGTGTTGTAGGTGGAAATACCTAAAGCGCCTTGACCAATTGAGTAGAAATAAAAGTGCAAGGAGGCAGCTTTATCCAATATTGGATCGGGGATCTGGTTATCCTGTTTTCTGTATTGCCGGAAAATATTTAGTTCTTCCCCCTCAAAGCTTTGGCTATAAAATGCGTTCGCTGATTTTTTCATTGTCTCAGCCATTTCGCGCGCTTTGGGATGTTTGTTGTATTCAGCTTTCTCTATTGCAATCTCTTTGTATGCTGTAAAATATTGGTAATTGAGATAAGAGCTTTTATGATCATCGATAATTGCAGTCTGCACATTTCGAATATCTTTTACTCCAAGAAATAGTAACTGATCAGAAATGATCTTACACACTTCCACCATATCAGATGGTTCTTTCATTGATAAAGCAATTGAGCGTACTTTTTCAAGAGCGGTTTCAATTTCAAGTTCTCTGTTTTTGTTCAGTAACTCTGAAATTTTTTCATCTACAAGTTTTTGGAGTTCTTCATTTTTTCGTTGCCATTCATCTACATGCCAGGGGTCATCACCGCCGGAAATATGATCCGGCTTTGAGCCATGCCAATGAACTACAATCCAATTGCTATTAATGTTTTCTAATAAAGTTGTGATTCTTAAAAAAAGTTCATGCCTTTCTGAACCTATTATCATTTTGACTTTAATCTCATCCACAAAAATTGCAGCGTCTTCTTTGTTTGTTATATTTCTGAAAACAGGTGTAATCTCCAGAATCATTTCGATACCAACAGCTTGTTTTCTTTGTCTGTTTATTAATTGTTTATACTCGGATATGGAAAAGACTTTTTCATCAATGGCAGTTCCATACCCCATAATCTTTGGATCAATAAGTTCATTTATTTCATCCAGCGGTAAGTCATACAATACTGCTTGCATCCATTTCTGGTATGTATCGTTTAGCAATTTTTCTTTTTTAGGGTTCATAAATCACATTTATCATCCTTAATATTTTTTTCTAAAATCATCTTACTCTTAGTACCACAAACGTAATATCTTTCCACCGTAGGAAGACAGGCATCATTTAACTTTAATTACAACAAAAGTTACATCGTCATCAGGCTCTATTCCGTTAGCCCATTGAGATGCTGAGTTTTTCAAATGTTCAATTATATCCGCCGTATTTTTTTCTGCTGCTGATTTGAATTCCTCTTTTACCCTTGCATATCCATATTGTTCGTTGTTTTCGTTATTCAACTCAGGTAAACCATCACTAAACAAAAGTAATGTATCTCCTGATAATATATCTAACTCTTTTATTTCATAAGGAAAGTTTTTCATTGCGCCTAATGGCATTCCGTTAATCATTATTTCTTCAACTTCTTTAGATTGTTTTCTGTAAATAAATAATGGAGGCATAGCGGCATTAGCAAATTCAATCTTGTTGGATTTTATTTTAAGCATCATAAAAGCCATCATCAATCTTCCAAGCTCAATTCCTTTTAGTGTATCACTGCTCTGATTAAAAAATGATTTGATATCCGAACCTGAACCACCGGAAGCGAATAGTGCCTTAACCATTGAGACGATTGTACCTGCCTTCATTCCGTGTCCGGTTGCATCGCCGACTGCGACAGTAAGAGTTCCATCAGCATCAACATTAAAATCATAATAGTCACCGCCAACTTCTGTTGCGGTTTTCATATAAACGGCAATATCAAGATTAGGAAGTTTTGGAAGTTCTTTCGGAAGCATAGAAAGCTGAAGCTGACGTGCTTCTTCAAGCTCTTTTGTTTTGCGGTTATTATCAGCCTGGATTATTTTGCCTTGCTCTTCAACAGCTTTTCTTTTTTGTTCAAGTTCTTCAATAGTTTCTTCGAGTAAAATTGCAGTTGTTCTTTTAACTTTTTCGGTTCTATCTAACTTGAATGAAGTTATTTCTAAGTCTTTATCAACATCCTTCACCATTTTTACTGCGGAATCTTTTTCCTCAGCAGAAAGATTTTCTGATGCCCTAATAATCTCTAATATTTTTTCAAGTTTTTGGTTCATTCTGATTCTTATTTCCCTTTTAATACAACACAACAAGTTGTAAGGTTGTGCATCTCAAGATTTCCCCCTGTAGCTCGTGCTAGTTCAGCATTAGAGAACATTCCAACCATTGGAACATTCCAAACTTTTTTTACACCCTCAATTTCTTGATTCATCAAAGGACCGAAAGCTAAAATTCTACCGGCACAACTGAATACGATCAGAGCATCCGCTTCTGGCATTTCATTTTTCTTCAGTTCCTCAACACCTTTGATAACCTTTTCCATCACATTAAAATCGGGAGGAAGGGAGAATCTGACTTTAGAACCCTGTGGGACTGTTCCGCTGCAATAATATGATCTGTCATTCCAATCCACAACCAGGCCTGGCCGCATCACAGGATCACCTTTTGAGCGTTGTAATTGAAGAGGCAGGTTTGCAGCGATTTCAAGCAGCAAACCCTCGTTGTCCGGTGTTACATTTTCCAGGCCCCCGTATTTTATCATGAGGTCAAGTACAGGCATACCCTCCACGGTATAAACATGGTTTCCTTCACTTTTAGTTACTGTTTTCTCCGTACCAACCGCTTTCCATCCACAGGTGGCTTTGCCTTTTATCAGAATTTTGCTTTCATCCAAAGCCAGTGCTATAATGCCCCGGCTGCTTTCCTTTCTATTGGTAAATACAAATTGCTCGGTGAATGTGTAATCATCGGATGCCATACCACCGTAAACATTTACATCTTTGCCCACAACATCTTCAAATCCAAAAAGCAATTGTTCTGCATCCGTTTCCAGGTGAGATGCGGAGATAAGGAAGGCAGGCTTCGGGAATTTAGCCTGTGCCTTTCCAGCTATGCTCCCTGCCTTTTCTCTATAGTTTTTTTCAGGGAATTCCTCAAAGAAAATTTGGAAATGATCCTTTTTGATATCGAGCAGCAACATTACCACTGTACCTTTTTCGGTCACTTCATCGATGAACTCACCACTAGTGGTGGCACCGAATATAACGATTCCTTCTTTTTCTAAAATTCCGCAGATGTCTTCCCTGTTTTGTGAAATGGATAAAAACACAATTGCTAGTGTCGGTTTGAATCCATCAGCCATACTTTCTGCTAATGCAGATTGAATTTCTTCAGCAGATTTTCCTTTAATTGATTTTGCTTTCATAGTAATATTTGGCTTTATTCATTTTAGTTATTATTTAAATTAAAACTAAACCTACACCATAACTTCACTAATCTGCATAACACCTTCGATATTGGTGAAGTTAGGTATGTCTCCCATAATCTTATCAGCCGAAGCTCCAAAAGCTTGTCCGAATTCTTCCATTGAATTAAAATACATATTGGCAATTGCAACAAATGGCGCCGGGGAACCTGGTGCCCCACCACCTAATCCGGATTCAATACTGGCACCTTTTAGTGCATCGCCCAACAGACCGGTAACAAGCATTGCATGCTAGCTGCAATAATATTCCATATCAAATTTTTTCCCATCAGTATTGGGATATAATACGCTTACTTTAATCATTCCTTTTTTCACAGTGCGCTCCTTTGTTTATAAAATAATTAGTTTATTTTTCTTTTAATGCTACCACACAACAGGTATTATTATGATACTCATTCTTACCTGTTTTTGATTTCCCGAATTCTCCATAGCTAAAAAAGCCTACCATGGGCGCATCCCAAACTTTTTGCACCTGCTCTATCTCCTCTTTCATTACAATCCCAAACGATAAATATCTGCTCACGCATGAAAACATGATCAAGGCATCGGCTTGCTGCTGTGCATTGTCCTTAATGCCCTTACATTCTTCAACGACTGTGTCAATGGAATCAAAATCTGGTGGCAGCGAAAACCTGATTTTTGACCCTTGAGGCACATTTCCAGAACAAATAAGTGAACGGTCTTCACTATTGGCAAACATAGCTGTACGTATGACAGGATCTCCATTTTCCCGTTCCAATTGCAATGGATAATACCACGAGCTTAGGAATGTCACTATTTCCTTGTTGCCATCCAGCTTTATCTCAACGCCAAGGTAATTCATCAACATATCCAATGCTGGTTTATAGTCGATGGTATACACAATATTACCTTCACTTTTAGTAACTGTTTTTGTGGTGCCAATAGCTTTCCAGCCACAAGTAGCTATACCTCTAACATCTATTTTATCTTCATCAATAATGAGTGCTACAAGTGCGCAGTCTTTACTTTTTCTGTTGGTAAAAACAAATGTTGATTCAAGTGCCAAATCATCTCCTGCCTTACCTCCAAATACGGTTACTTCCCTGTCTGCCGACGAGGAAGGTTTTCCAAAGCCTTGTATGATGCCTTCAACAATTGGTTCACCATCTAAGGACACTCCACCGGTTGCTATAATAAACGCAGGGTTGGTAAAGGTTTCTTTTCCAGTAACACCTAGTTTGTTTGCGTCTTCTAAGGCGGTCTCTGGGCTTGTTTCAAGAAATTCCAATTTAAAATAAGCTGGATTCATGTCGAGTAAAATCATAACAATGCTTCCTTCTTCAATGTTTCCATCGATAAACTCTCCTGCAGTGGTAGCACCAAATATCTGGATGCCTTTTTCGTCAAGTAATTTAGAAATAGCTTCTCTGTCCTGTTTAACAGATATGAATACAATGGCTAAAGTTGGCTTGAATTTGCCGTCTATAGTTTCAGTTAGAGCAGCTTTAATTTCTTCTGTTGATTTTCCTTTGATCGATTTTGCTTTCATAATGTACCTTAGTTATTAAAAAAATTACGCAGAAGTCATACTGAATTTATTTCAGCATCTTCGTACAAGAGATTCCGAAACAATTCGCCGCGGCGAACGGAATGACTTATGAGATCTGAATATTATTAATAATTATTTCTCTTTTAACACTACCCAACAGCAAGTAGTAGAATGATACTCCTGACGGCTATTTATAGCTCTGCCATATTCACCGTAAGTGTAAAAGCCAGCCATAGGGGCATTCCAAACTTTACCTAAGCCCTGGTTTTCTTCATTTGCAAGCGGACCCATTGCACTGAATCTTCCGGCACAGGAAAATATTAATAAAGCCTCTGCATCTATTTGACTGGAGGCTTTTAATTCATTCGCTGTTTCTAATACTGTTTCTACGATATCAAAATCCGGTGGCATTGAAAATCGAATTTTAGAACCCTGAGGTATGTTTGCTTCACACACAAGTGCATTTTTTTCTTTGTCAATCGTAAATGGAGATACCATAGCTGGTTCGCCAATTTCTCTTTCAACCTGAAATGGATAATGCATTCCGATATCTTCAAACATTTTATACTTATCCTCTCCATCTACCGTTTTGCTGCCGAGATATTTTAAATACATGTCTATGGCGGACTGATCATCTATTGTATAAAGTAATTTGCCATCGCTTTTTGTAACTGTTCTTGAAATCCCAAGAGGCTTCCAGCCTGAAATTGCCATACCATGTAAACTGATCTTTTCTTCATCAACTACAAGTGTTGCTATTCCTGCATCAGTTGATTTTTCATAAGTAAAAACAAACGTTCCTGTAAAAGTGCCATCGTCTCCTGCCATGCCTCCATAAATATTTACTTGTGGTCCCACTACCTTTTCAAAACTTCTAATCAATGTTTCTCCATCTAACATTTCACCTTTACCGGATAAACCAGTACTACATAGAATGAAAGCTGGTTTTTTGAATTTCTGTAATGCTGCTTTTGCAATACCTTCAGCAACATAACCTACATTGTTGTCTCCCAAATCGCCGAATAAAATAGTAAATGCATCACGCGGCATATCCAGCAGCATTATCACTATGGTGCCTTCATTCTGAAAATCGTTTATAAATTCCCCGCAACTGGTAGCACCTAAAATTTCAATTCCTTCACTATGCAATATTTCGCAAACTAGTTTTCTGTCCTGTTTAATGGAGATAAACACAATAGCCAATGTTGGTTTGAAACCGTCAGCCATACTTTGTGCTAATTCATTTTTAATTTCTTCGGAAGAAATTCCTTTGATTGATTTTGCTTTCATTACGTACTCTAAAATTATTTAATCATATTAATTAGTTTCAACTATTACTTAACTTTTATTACAACAAACGTTATATCATCTTCCTGTTCTTTGCTGTTTAACCATCTTGAGCTTACTTCATTTAAATAAGAAATAATTTTCTCGGGATCTTTTTCTGCTGTTTCTTCAAATGAATTCTTCGCACGTTTATATCCTAACATTTCATTATCCTTATTCTGCAGCTCCGGGAATCCATCGCTCATTAATAATATAGTATCCCCCGAAAACAATTCCATTTCTTTTAACTCATAAGGAAAATTATCCATCGTTCCCAACGGCATTCCCTCTATTAAATGTTCTTCAACAGTTTTATTCTTTTTTCTGAATATATATGCTGGAGGCATTCCTGCAGAGGACATTAGAAGTTTATTGTTTTGAATCTTCAGCATCATCATACTCATTGCAAGAGACTGAAACTGCATTTGTTTTATGCATCGTGTCATTTCACGAAATGTAAAAAGTATATCCGGATTAGCAGCGTAACTGTTAAACAAAGATTTAGCAGAAGTAACCATCGTGCCGGCTCTCATTCCGTGTCCGGTTGCATCTCCAAGAACAATTGTTAAAGTTCCATCCAAAGCAACATTAAAATCGTAATAATCACCTCCAACTTCAGTGGCTGTTTTCATATAGACTGCTATATCAAGATGAGGTAATTGAGGAAGCACTTTAGGGAGCATAGAAAGCTGCAACTGACGTGCTTCTTCTAATTCTTTTGTCTTGCGTTCATTTTCCGTCTCTGCAAGTTGTGCACGCAAGTTAGCTTCTTTAATTGCGGCGGCATTACGTTCTTTATATAAAATTCGTCTTCTCTGAACTCTGTCTATTCCGAATACTATCCCTGCAAATAGAAAGAAGTATCCAACATAAGCAGTAGTAGTTTTCCACCAGGGCGGATAAATAATTATCCTTAGTGAAGCCCCTTCTTCATTCCAGACACCATTATTATTAGCTGCTTTTACCCGAAACACATATTTACCTGGCGGAAGGTTTGGATAAAAGGCACTATGCTGATTTCCGACTTCACGCCATTCATTTTCATAATTTTCCAGCTTATATGCAGCATTATTTTTATTGGGATTAGAATAATGGATAACTATAAACTCAAGTGAAATATTATTCTGATCATATTCCATTACAATTTCTTTAGTTTCATAAATAGGTTTTTCTAAAATCGAATTATCACCGGGGATTACAGATTTATTAAAGAGTTTTAAGTCAGATAGAAATACTTTTGGAGGAATAGTATTTTTGTTTATATCGTTTCCCCTGAATAATGTAATTCCATTTGAGCCGCCAAAGATGAAAAGACCTTGTGAAGTTTTTAAACATGATCCATCAGCAAAAAGCTGGCTTTGTATCCCATCGGCAATTGAAAAATTATTGAATTGTTCTTTCATTATATCAAAACGGCTCAATCCATCAAATGTGCTTAACCATAAGACATTGTTTTCTTCATCTCCAAGGATACCTTGAACACTCATAGATGGTAATCCATCATTACGCGTAAATGTTTTTATTTTTTTCGTTGCAACATTATAATTGCTTAATCCGCCCTGCCAGGTTCCAACCCATAAATTTCCGCTTGAGTCCTCATAAAACGAGTTGAAATCCTGTGAGATAAAGATATCCCCATTGGTTTTATCAAAACCATGTCTCTCTATTTTATCGCTTGAATAATTATGTAAAAACAATCCGTTAGGTGTTAATAACCATAAACCATGCTTTTTACTTTCAAATGCTGAGGTAATTTCATTACTGCTTGCATTGCTGCCTTTCACCAACATTAAATCGTATCTTTTAAATGTTTCTGTATCTTTCCTTTTTTTGTAAAGACCATCCGAAGTACAAAGCCAGAAATTTTCATATCTATCTTTCACAAATTGATAAATGAAAACAGAAGGAGGTACACCATTAAAAGTAATCTGCTTCACTTCATTTGTGTTCGATGAAAATTGGAATAAACCAAGGACTGTGCTTAATAAAAATTCATTAGGAGATTTTTCAAAAAGCCCGAATATTATGGCGCTTCCCGGCAAAAAATTTTGGAAAGGCATAGGTTTAATTGAACCGGACTTTAGATCAAAAACATTTATTCCTGATTTGGTTTGCCCCGAAGTTGTGATCCAGATTTTGCCGTCATTACTTTCATAAATATGATTTGCCCAGCCGGGAGTTAAAGAATTCTTATCGACTAAATTGAAACTATAAGATTTTAATAAAGCCCTTTCTTCATATTTAAATAATCCTCCTGATAATGTGCCAATCCAGAGAGATCCAAAAGAATCAAATTTTAGATCTAGTATATCTGCGTCTTCAAGTAAATTCTTTGAAGGATCATTGAAACCCACAAATTTCTCTTTTTCTCTTTCGAAGTAATGCAACCCTTTGCTGGAGCCAATCCATAAGTTTTCATTCTTATCGAAAACAATTTTATTTTGACGATTATATTGAGAGTAACTACTCTTATCAAATTCCTTTTGGTAATACGATTTATATTTTCCTGTTTGTGCATCTAAATCAAACAATCTAGACTTATTAGTTGTTAACCAAATATGACCTTGCTTGTCGCTCTTTACATCGGTTGCGTATTCATTGTTTTGTGCCATCTCTTCATCGAGGAATTGAATTTTACTGAGCATTCCACTTGAGTCAATTTTAAATAATCCGTTCCAGCTTATAATCCAAACATTGCCGCTTTTATCTTTAGTAAGACTCATAATATTCTGTATCACCAAACCATCAGGTGAAACAAATTTTTTTATTTTATTTTCTTTCTCATCTAAGTATAAAAGAGCCGAAGAAATCCTTTCACCTTGATAGGAACTAATTCCAAAATATATTCTGCCGTTGTCATTTTCACATATACTCGTAATTCCAATTTCAACATTAGCCGGGCGTTCTATTAAATGTTTATATTCGTATTGCCTGAATGATTTAGTGCCCGGGTTATAGACATTCAGATTTTCCGGAGAAGTGGAAACCCAAATCTGTCCTTTCCGATCTTCAAAAAGAGACCATACAATTAGACCTTTGATAGAAGCCGGATCGTTTGGGTCATTATAGAATCTTTTGAATTCGTATCCGTCATAGCGGGCTAATCCATTTATAGTTCCAATCCAGATATATCCGAATTTGTCACTTAAGATTGTACCTACCTGTGAGCCGGGCACACCATCTTTTTCAGTAAACTGAACCACATTGTTTGATTCTAACTGTGAAAATGAAATACCAGTTGAAATGATAATTATTAAAACTGTGTATTTAAAAAGTTTGCTTAAGTCATTATTCATATAAATATATTTTTTCATTTAACTTTAATCACAACAAACGTTACATCATCATCCGGCTCTTTGTTATCGGTCCAGCTTTTGGCTTCTGCTCGTAAATAGGTTATTATTTCTTCAGGTTCTTTTTTTGCGGATTCTTCAAAACTATTTCGTGCCCTTTTGTAACCATATATTTCATTGTTATCATTCTTCAGCTCTGCAAATCCGTCGCTCATCAAAAGCAGCGTATCACCTCGTTCAATCTTTAATTCCTTCACATCATAAACAACTTCTTTCATTGCACCCAGAGGCATATTATTTATTACAACCTCTTCAATTGTTTGAGAAATTTTTCTGTAAATAAACAGCGGCGGCATTCCTGCATTTGTAGTTACAATTTTATTATTACTTATTTGAACACATGTAAGAGCCATCATCAATCTGCCGAGCTGCATATCTTTTATTGCTGCACTTGCATTTTCAAAAAATGGCTTCAGTGCTTTGTTGGTTCTGTCGGACATAAAAAGTGATTTCATTATCGATACCATCATACCCGACATCATCCCGTGACCGGTTGCATCACCAAGAACGACAGTTAATGTGCCATCAATGTGAACATGAAAATCATAATAATCACCACCGACCTCTGTTGCTGTTTTCATAAATACAGCAATATCAAGATGCGGAAGACTCGGAACTTGTTTTGGCAGCATTGAAAGTTGAAGGTTACGTGCTTCTTCGAGCTCTTTTGTTTTTCTATCATTCTCAAGCTGCAGAAACTTTTTATTTTCATTCTCTTTTCTTCGATCAAGTTCAAACTTTCTTATACCAACCAGGGCAAAACCAGCTATAATTAAGTATGACATATAAGCCCACCAGGTGCGCCAGAATGGTGGATTTACAATAAATGAATAAGAGGCTTCGTTTGTTTTAACGCCGTTTGATGTAATACCCCTAATTCTGAAAGTATATTTTCCAAATGGTAAATTCTGATATTCTGCAAACGGCAGATTACTTGCTTTTGACCAGTCTTTGTCAAAACCTTCAAGAAAATGTTCGTATGTAGTTTGCTTTGGATCTTTATAATTAAGAGCTGCGTAATTGAATATGAAAGAATTTTCTGAATAGGACAGTTCTGATGGAAAATCATAATAATTAAATTTGCCATTTACTGATACTGATGAAATTTTTAATGGATAGCCTTTCACTTCGCTCTTATTAATATAAAGTCCAACTCCATTATAAAACGAGACCATATTTCCATATCCGTCCATAGCTGAAGTTGAAGGTCCGCCGCTAGCAACATTTTCATCAGTATAAAAAGTTTGGAAGTTGTTTCCGTCTATTTTCAATGCACCGGAGGGAGATGAAAAATAAACAGTTCCCCTAAACTCATCTGTTATTGGATTTGAAAGATTTGTGAATGGTAACCCTTCTTTCTTTGTGTAAAAGTTTAGATTTGTGCCATCAAAAATTACCAGGCCTCTGTTTCTGAGCCTAATATATAAATTGCCTCCTGCCTGAATCTCCGTCTTTGTTCCGGCAACACTAGCACCCTTTAAAATTCTAAAATCGGCTTTATCATTTACACTATCACTCAAGTTTACAAAATTCTTTCCGTTAAAGACATAAAAACCACCAACGGTTAAAAAGTACATTCCATTTTTTAAGTTACCGACATAGTGAAGTTGTTCATCGGGTACATTCCAATTTTGCGGCGGCTTAGACCAGGTTTTTCCGTCATACAACATTATCCGGGAATTGACTGAGGTAATATCCTTAACGTTGTCTGAAAACAAACCGAAAAACCACAACTTGCCGTCATTATCTTCACGAAGATCGAAGAGTTGATATTTTTTGTTATTGTCTTCGTTAGCAAAAGGTGATTTGATTTTTATAAACTTTTCACCAACAAACTTTCCCAAATAATAATCAGCAGCAATAAGATTTTCTTGTGGCGGTCTTACATAATTTTCCCACGTATAAATATCTCCGTTCTTTGTTTCAAGAACATTTGATGTATTATATTTTTTACCATCTTTAGCTGGAATATTTTTTAATTTTAAAATCTGTTCGCCATCGCTATTAGAAATTACCTGAACTATATCGGTTCCTTTTGAGGTTGGTATCCAGACTCTTTTTTTACTGTCCTGAAATGTCTGAAAGGTTATATTGCTCGCAAGTCCCTCTTTTTCAGTTATCGAAATTAATTTCTTTCCATTCCAAACATTAATTCCGGCACCAGAAGTATTTGCGTAAGCAGGTATCGTACTATAAGAATACGAAATCCAAACCATTCCGTAATAATCAGTATAAAGTGTTGGGATACCGGTTTGTGTAAGCAGTAAACCATCTTTAGATGTGAGCATTTTGGAATAATTTGGATAGTAAATTCCAACACCCTTTGAGGTGCTCATAAAGATACCATCGCTTATTTCGTTAGGTACTCCAGTATCAAATGAGTCAAACTTTTTCCACTTATTATCTGTAAAAGAAAATATTTGGGAGGGATATTTTGAACTTTGAGACTCTGCTGTGCCTATAAATATTAGCAACTCCGGGAAATATTTGTTGGCTTTTAAAAAAAATGTACTTGAATATTTGAAATCATTTATTACTTTATCGCTTCTTAAGTCTTTTAATGCCCCAATCTGTTTTGAAATATTTGATGGTTTCCATTTCCCTTTATCAAACTCAAAGACATCTTCTTTTTTTCCGTCAAATATTTTTCCACCGATATTAAAAGTTGTTATAAATAATTTATTCATTTTTATACTATAGTAAACTTCAATGGGAAACTGATTTTTATCTAATAGATTATTTATATCCGTGTTTTGATGAAAAACATTTCCATCATACATTAATACACCGATATGCTCTCTTGAACCTCCCTGAAGATTTACACCGGAACAAGCCAGCCAGGTGTTTCCATCTTTATCAATAGAACTTTCAAAGTCCCCGGAAGTCATTCTTGCGCCTTGAAGAGTTATACCCATTGATTCATCAATTTTTTTGAA